>FR890943.1:34859-39671 GCA_000436875.1 Oscillibacter sp. CAG:155
ACGGACATCAAGACCGGCCTCACCGCCGCGGACCATGAGGTGGCCAACATGCTGCTGCGCAGCGGCAAGCCCATCGTCCTGGCGGTGAACAAGATGGACTCCACCGGAGTCCCGGACCCGGACTTTTACGAGTTCTATAACCTGGGACTGGGGGACCCCATCGCGGTCTCCGCTGTCCACGGCCACGGCACCGGCGATCTGCTGGACGCCTGCGTGCAGTATTTCCCGCCGGAGGATCAGGAGGAAGAAGAGGATGACGACGCCATCAAGGTGGCGGTGATCGGCAAGCCCAACGCCGGCAAGTCCTCCCTCATCAACCGCATCCTGGGGGAGGAGCGCACCATCGTCTCCGACGTGGCGGGTACCACCCGGGACGCCATCGACTCCCGTTTTGAAAACGACAAGGGCAAGTTCGTCTTTATCGACACCGCCGGTATGCGGAAGAAGTCCAAGGTGGAGGAGGACGTGGAGCGCTACAGCGTCCTGCGGGCCACCATGGCCATCGAGCGCAGCGACGTGTGCCTCATCATGATCGACGCCACCGAGGGCGTCACCGAGCAGGACACCAAGGTGGCGGGCTTGGCCCACGAGGCCGGCAAGGCCAGCATCATCGTGGTGAACAAGTGGGACCTGATCGAAAAGGACGGCAAGACCATGGACAAGATGCGCCAGGAGGTCCAGAATGGCCTGGCCTTCATGACCTATGCCCCCATCCTCTTTATCTCCGCCAAGACGGGCCAGAGGGTGGACCGGCTCTTCGAGCTCATCGACTATGTCTCCAACCAGGCCTCCACCCGCATCACCACCGGCATGCTCAACAACGTCCTCTCGGACGCCCAGACCCGGGTGCAGCCGCCCTCCGACAAGGGCCGCCGCCTGAAGATCTACTATATGACCCAGGTGGGCGTCCGGCCGCCCCATTTCGTGGTGTTCTGCAACGATGCCCGCCTCTTCCACTTCTCCTACCAGCGGTATCTGGAAAACTGCATCCGCAATACCTTTGGCCTGGAGGGCACCCCCATCATCCTCTCCATTCGCCAAAAGGGCGATAAGGAGGGATGAGGTCATGCTGGAAGTGAGTGGAGTCCATCCCCTGATCCTGGTGCTGCTGACCACCGTGGGCGCATATTTCTGCGGCTGCTTCAACGGCGCCGTCATCGTCTCCAAGTATATCCTGAGGGATGACGTCCGCAACCACGGCAGCGGCAACGCGGGACTGACCAACTTTTACCGCACCTTCGGCGGGCCGCTGACCTTCGTCGTCATTTTGTGCGACGTGCTCAAGGCAGTGGTGGCTGTGCTGCTGGGCGCCTGGCTTTTCAGCGGCATCCGGGTGGACGGTGGCAGCTACGACGTCTACTGGACCATCCTGGGCAAGTATTGGGCGGCGCTTTTCTGCCTGCTGGGCCACATGTTCCCCTGCATGTTCCATTTTAAGGGCGGTAAGGGCATCCTCTCCGGCGGCACCATCGCGCTGATGATAGACTGGCGGATCGCCCTGGTGGTCTGGGGCGGCTTCCTGATTCTGGCGGTGCTGACCCGGTATGTGTCTCTTGGGTCCGTGTGGGCCGGAGCCAGCTTCCCCTTTATCTCCTGGTATTGTTATCCGTATGTCTCCATCGTGATTCTGGCCTTTGTACTCGGCGGTCTGGTGGTCTGGCAGCACCGGGGCAATATCCGGCGGCTTCTCCATGGAAATGAAAATAAATTCAGTCTGCATCCGAAACGGGAGGGAAAGACATGAAAGCTGTGGTTATGGGCAGCGGCGGCTGGGGCACGGCCCTGAGCCAGGTCCTCTGCGACAACGGACACGAAACCTGGCTCTGGTCCCACAATGCCGCCAAGGCAGCGGAGATGGCCAAGACCCGGGAAAATCCCCTGCTCAAAGGCGTGATTCTGCCGGAGGCACTGCATATTACCGGCGACCTCTCCTGCCTGGAGGGGGCAGACATGGTGGTCAGCGCGGCGCCCTCCTTCGCTGTCCGGGAGACGGCCCGAAAGATGGCACCCTACCTCCGGCGGGAGACCATCCTGGTATCTGTCTCCAAGGGCATCGAGCGGGATACCAACCTGCGTATGAGCCAGGTGATCGAGGAGGAGACCCATCACATCTGCCGGGTCGTGGCCCTCTCCGGCCCCTCCCACGCGGAGGAGGTGGGCATCCGGATGCCCACAGGGTGCGTCTCCGCCTGCCCGGACCGGGCGGCGGCCCGGTTCGTCCAGGACGCGTTCATGAACGACTACTTCCGCATCTACACCAGCTACGACATCGTGGGTGTGGAGCTGGCGGCGGCGCTGAAAAACGTGGTAGCCCTCAGCTGCGGCATCTGCACGGGCCTGGGCTTCCAGGACAACACCAAGGCGCTGCTGATGACCCGGGCCATGGCGGAGCTGACCCGCCTGGGCGAGCAGCTGGGCGGTACCCGGCGGACCTTCGGGGGCCTGGCCGGCATGGGCGATCTGATCGTCACCTGCACCTCCATGCACTCCCGGAACAACCGGGCCGGCATCCTCATCGGCCAGGGCAAGACGCCCCAGGAGGCCATGAAGGAAGTGGGCGCCGTGGTGGAGGGCTACTACGCCGCCGAGAGCATCCACCAGCTGGCAGCGCGGGAGGGCGTGGAAATGCCCATCTGCACCTGCGCCTACGAGGTGCTCTATCACGACAAGGACGTCCGGGGCGTGGTCACGGAACTGATGACCCGGGCCAAGAAAGACGAGCTGCTGGAGACCGCGTGGCTGTAAGTGCCGGCACGTTCCTTTTAAATGAAAAGAGATCAATGAAAAGAGAGCGGGGGAGACCCCGCTCTCTTTTTTGGATGGCTTCTGATGAAACCGCTCCGGAAAAACAAGAATCCCGGACCGAAAGGTCCGGGATTGAAGTTTGTACAACTTAGACCGCTCTGGTGACTTTACCGGAACGCATACACCGGGTACAAACATACACATGGCGGGGGGAACCATTGACGATCGCCTTCACACGCTTCACATTGGGCTTCCAGGGACGATTGGAACGCCGATGAGAGTGAGAGACCTGAATGCCGAAGGTCACGCCCTTGTCGCAGAACTCGCACTTTGCCATCCGTTGCACCTCCTTGCTGTTGCGTACTGCGTGCCGGCTATTCACAGGCACAGGTGATATAATAACAGAAAAGAAAGAAAAATGCAAGCAGAAATTTCAAAAAAATTCAAGGAATTTGCGGGCGGGCCCGGCGGCTCCGGTTCGGCCCCGGCTCAGAGCCGCTCCGGGGCCGAAAACGACAAAAGCGCGGATTGGCCCGGGAGATGGCGGGCATGGGTGTTGCGAAAAGGGGGAAAATCATATATAATAAATTGAATTGTACGCACAGCGGAATTTTGACCGCTCAGCCGGGTGTTCGTATCCGGCGGATCAACAGGAGGGGCGCTGCCCCGCCGGAAAGGACAGGATCACATTATGCAGGAACGCGGCCTGAAAATCACGGAGTTCGTCTCGCTATTCAATCTGGAGGTACTCAACAAGGGCAGCGACTTTGAAACCGCCCAGCTGACCATCACGGACGTGAACCGTCCCGGCCTTCAGTTCCATGACTTTTACGACTATTTCGACCCCCGCCGCCTGCAGGTCATCGGCAAGGCGGAGGTGACCTATCTCAAGGGCTTGAGCGACGAGCGCCGGCGCAAGTGCTTTGACGATCTGTTCCTGTATGACATTCCCGCCCTGGTGATCTCCCGGGGGCTGGACTGCTTCCCGGAGTGCCTGGAGAGCGCCCAGGAGCATGAAAAGACGCTGCTGCGAACCCAGGAGACCACGGTGGACTTCACCAGCCACACCATCGAGCACCTCAACCGGGTGCTGGCGCCCTGCGTCACCCGGCACGGCGTGCTGCTGGATATCTACGGCGAAGGCGTAATGATCACCGGCGACTCCGGCATCGGCAAGAGCGAGTCCGCCATCGAGCTGATCATGCGGGGCCACCGCCTGGTGGCGGACGACGCGGTGGAGCTGCGCCGGATCTCCAACCAGCTCATCGGCACTGCGCCGGAGGTGATCCGCTACTATATCGAGCTGCGGGGCATCGGCGTCATCGACGTGCGGCAGCTCTTCGGCCTGCGGGCCATCAAGACCGAGTCCCCCCTGGACCTGGTGGTCCACTTTGAGCAGTGGGACAACACCAAGTTCTATGACCGGCTGGGCATCGAAGAGCACTTCACCCAGATCCTGGATGTCCAGGTGCCCTATTTGGTGATCCCGGTGCGGCCGGGCCGGAACCTTGCCAGCATCGTGGAAGTGGCGGCCATGAATAACCGCCAGCGGCGCTACGGGGTCAACGCGGCCCAGGAGCTGGCCCGCCGGGTGGATCTGCGGGCCGACGGCGGCCGGATGTGAGGAGGAAGCGGACATGTATGTTGGCATCGACGTAGGCGGCACCAACCTCAAGGCGGGCCTTGTGGATGAGACGGGCCACATCCTGGCGGTGGAGCGGACGCCCCTGGACTTCCGGGGGCCGGAGGCCTTTGCCGCCACGCTGGCGGAGCTCTCCAAGGCCGTGATGGCCGCCGGCGGGGCGGAGCCTGCCCAGGTGGAATATGTGGGCGTGGGACTGCCCGGCGCCGTGTCGGGGGGCGATGTGGTGTACACCACCAACATCCCCATGGAGAACGTGCCTTTGGAGTCCCTCTTCCGCCGCACGCTGGACCTGCCGCTGCTGCTGGGCAACGACGCGGACTGTGCCGCCGTGGGAGAGTTCTTCTGCGGCGCGGGGCAGGGGACGGAGGACTTCGTGGTGGTGACGCTGGGCACCGGCATCGGCGGCGGCATCATCCTGGGCG
>FR890944.1:0-4502 GCA_000436875.1 Oscillibacter sp. CAG:155
CCGCTCCGGAATGGCCGGAGCGGCGCTTTTGGCGCGTTTTTTCGAACTTTACTCCAAGGGGACCGTCACGCCGCCCACCCGCACGGAGTCCACCTGGCTCACATCCACCAGATCCCGGAAGGAGGCGGTGTAGTTCACAGAGTGGATCATTTTCTCACCGGAAGCGCTGGTACTGGCGCCGGCGCCTCCGCCCAAAGAGGTGGTCAGCTGGTCTGCGGTGATGGTGGTGCCGTACCGGAACACCAGCGTGGTGCCGCGGAGCAGCTCCACGGGCTCCGTGAAGCCGCACCCATAGGTCTCCACCTGCATGGAGAAGGGGGAGAGGACCACCCGGACCCGCATCCGGTCTCCGGTCACCTCGCCGGTCAGGGTCTGGGCGTTGGCGCATTCCGGCTGGAAGGTGAGGATGGCCGGGTGATCCGCCAGGGCGGTGGCAGTGCTGCCGGATTTCTCTGCCGCCGGAGGTCCCATCAGCAGCGTCAGGGGCTGGTTCGTCAGGGTCTGGGTCTTGGACTCCGTGGTGAAGCTGAGGAGATAGGTGAGGGTGTTGGTCTCCGGGTCATAGCCCTGGCTTTCGGTCTGGTAGGAGGCGCCTCCCGTGAAGCTATAGGCGTACAGGGCGTTGTCGCTGATGAGATAGCTGCTGCAGGCGCTGTCGTCTGCCCAGTCCAGCGCTTCCCACTTGGCCTGGTCCGCCGCCCGGAGGTCCTCCCAGGTCATCTCGCCGGTGGCAAAATAGTACACCGAGGGGGGAGACACCCAGGAGTTCTCTCCCTCGAAGATCTGCTGGAGCCACGCCCGGTCCACCGTGTCCGGCAGCTGGTAGTCCAGCACCAGATAGATGGTCTTGTCGCTGACCAGGGCCTGCCGCACCGTCAGCGTCACGTCATCGCAGACGCTGGAGACAAAGACGTCCTGCAGCGCCGCCTGCCCCATGGGGGTCTGGGCGGCCTCCTCGCCGAACCGCCGGGAGAACACCTTGTCCCAGCCCAGCAGCACCGCCGCCCCGGCGGAGACGGTGAGGATGATGGCCAGAACTGCCGCCAGCACCGCTTTGCGGACATAGCCCCGGGGGCGAAAGACGTGTTTTCGCTGTGTCTGGGGGGCCGCCGAGAGCACTCTCTGCCGCAGCCGTTCCTCCAGTCCCTCCGGTGGGACGCAGTGTTCCATAGCGCTGTGATAGAGTTTCATTTCGCTCCCTCCCATCGTTTCCGCAGGGCGTCCCGGCCCCGCTTGAGCCGCATTTTCACCGTGGGGACCGTCACGCCCAGCAGCGCGGCGATCTCCCGCAGGGCGTAGCCCTCCCAGTAGTGGAGGTGCAGAACGGTGCGCTCCTTTTCCGGCAGCTCCGACACCTGCTCCAGAAGGCCCAGCTCCTCCGGCGTCACGGCGTCGGAGGCGGTCTCCAGGGGCAGCTCGGACCGGCTGGAGCGTTTCCAGGCGTCCCGGCACTGGTTCAGCGCCACCCGGAACAGCCACCGACGCTCGTGGTCCGGCGAGGAGAAGGCCGGTGCTTGGTAGAGCCGCTTGCAGAAGACCTCCTGCAAAATGTCCTCGGCATCGGCGGGATTTTTCATCTGCAGCAGGCAGAACCGGTACAGCGACGAGCCGTAGGTCTGATAGACCTGCTCAAATAACGTCTCCTGATCGGTCATCTCCTCACCTCCTTCTATCTTGATTACGAATGAAACGGGCAAAAGGTCACGCTCCAGCGCAGAAAAAACGGTGCCGGAGGGAATTCTCCGGCACCGGCTCAGTTCAGGGTGTCTGCCGCCTGGGTGAAGAGCTCCGTCACCCGTCGGGCGGTGGCAGGGCAGCCGGTAAGGTCCGGGTCCCGCTCCAACAGAGCGTCCGCCGCCTCCTGGGCCTCCTGGAGCAGATGGGTGTCGCAGCCCAGGTCCGCAATCTTCAGCCCCGGCAGGCCGTGCTGCCGGACGCCGAAAAAGTCGCCGGGTCCCCGGAGCCGCAGGTCCTCCTCGGCGATGCGGAAGCCGTCGGTGGTGCGGGTCATCACCTTCAGACGCTGACGGGTCTCCTCATTGCGGTTATCGGAGATGAGAATGCAGTAGGACTGGTGGCTGCCCCGGCCCACCCGGCCCCGGAGCTGGTGGAGCTGGCTCAGGCCGAACCGCTCCGCGTTTTCCACCACGATGGCGGCGGCATTGGGCACGTCCACCCCCACCTCGATGACGGTGGTGGAGACCAGGATGTCCGCCTCTCCTGCGGCGAAGGCGGTCATCACCGCATCCTTTTCCTTGGCCTTCATCTTGCCGTGGACGAAGGACACCCGTAGGTCCGGGAACACCTCCTGCTGGAGGGTCTGGGCGTACTCCGTCACCGCCTTGCGCTCGTCGGGCAGGTCGTCGTTTTCTGACACCATGGGGCACACCACATAGATCTGTCGTCCCTCTCCCACCAGCTTGCGGAGGAAGGCGTAGACCCGCTGGCGGTAGCCGCCGGAAACGGCAAAGGTCTCCACCGGCTTGCGGCCGGGGGGCAGTTGGTCGATGATGGACACGTCCAGGTCCCCGTACAAGATCAGCGCCAGCGTCCTGGGAATGGGGGTGGCGGACATGACCAAGGTGTGGGGGTGGCTGCCCTTGGCGGCCAGAGCCGCCCGCTGTCCCACGCCGAAGCGGTGCTGCTCGTCGGTGACCACTAGCCCCAGATTCTGGTAGTCCACCCCCTGGGAGATGAGGGCGTGGGTGCCGATGGCAAAGTCGGCCTCCCCGGCGGCCAGCTTAGCGGTGACGGCTTTTTTCTCCCGGGCGGGGGTGGAGCCGGTCAGCAGCACGCAGCGGATGCCCAGTTTTTCCAGCAGAGGGGCGAGGCCGGTGAAGTGCTGCCGGGCCAAAATCTCCGTGGGGGCCATCAGGGCCGCCTGACGGCCGTTTTTCACACAGAAATACACGCAGGCGGCGGCCACCATGGTCTTGCCGGAGCCCACGTCTCCCTGACACAGGCGGTTCATGGGGGCGCCGGAGGCCATGTCGGCGATGGCCTCCTCCACGCAGCGCCGCTGGGCATCGGTCAGGGTGAAGGGCAGCGCGTCGTAGAAGGGGGCCATGTCCACCATTTGAAAGGGAGCCACGGACACCGTCTCCCGCCGCTGCCGCAGACGCCGCAATCCGATGGTGAAGAGAAACAGCTCCTCGAAGGCCAGCCGCCGCCGGGCCAGGTCCAGCGCCTCGGCGCTCTCAGGGAAGTGGATGTTCTCATAGGCGTATTCGATGCGGCAGAGATGGTGGGACTGCCGTACCTCGTCCGGGAGCGCGTCGGGCAGGATGTCGGCGCAGGCGTCCAGTCCCTGCCGTACGGACCGGGAGAGCACCAGCTGGCTGACCCCGGCGGTGAGGGGATAGACGGGGACGATGCGGCCGGTGCGCTCCTGCCGTCCCTCCGCCTCCACCACAGGGGAAGCCATCTGCCGCCGCCGGGCGGTGCCCTCCGCCTTGCCGTAAAAGTAGTAGGTCTCTCCCTGAACCAGGCTGTTTTTCAGCCAGGTCTGGTTGAAAAAGGTGACGTCCAGCACGCCGGTCTCGTCCACCGCCCGGACTTTCACCAGGTCCATCCCCTTGCGGATGTGGGACACGGTGGGAGGCGAGGCGATCATGGCCGCCACGCAGGCGCTCTCGCCGTCCTGGAGCTGGGCGATGCGCCGGGTCTCCCTCCGGTCCTCGTAGCGCCGGGGAAAATAGCCGATCAGGTCCCGCAGAGTGAGAATGCCCAGCTTCTCCAGGGCCTTGGCCTTCTGGGGGCCGATGCCCTTGATGAACTGCACACTGGTGGTCAGGTCCGCCATGGAGCGCCTCCTTTCTTGCACAGTACGTTTGTTCCATTATATAATACCCGCAGCGGAAAAACAACGCGGTTTTTTGCAAAGACGCTGTAACGGATGGGGGGCGGGCGCGTCCTATCCATGCAGGGAGGTGAGAAAGTGCCGGATTTTGAAGAGATCTATCGGTCGTATTTTGCCGATGTTTACCGCTATGCCCTGGCGCTGAGCCGGGATGCCCACACAGCGGAGGAGGTGACCCAGGAGACCTTTGTCCGGGCCCTCACCGCCATTGACAGCTTCCGGGGGGAGTGCCAGGTGCGGGTGTGGCTGTGCCAGATCGCCCGGAATCAGTATCTTTCTCTCTGCCGGGAGCGGAAGAAATTCTCGGCACCGCCGGAGGAGACCGGGGACGGCGGCATCGAGGAGGGCTTTGCGGACCGGGAGACGGCCCGTCATCTTCAAGTGCTGCTCCACAGCCTGCCGGAGCCCTACAAGGAGGTCTTTTCCCTGCGGACCTTTGGAGAGCTGCCCTTTACCCAGATCGGGGAGCTGTTCGGAAAAACGGAGAGCTGGGCCCGGGTGACCTACTTCCGGGCCCGGCAGAAACTCAAGGAGGCGTTGGAAAAATGAACTGTGGCATCATTCTGGATTTGCTGCCCCTCTATCACGACGGCGTGTGTTCACCGGAGAGCCGGGCGGAGGTGGAGGCGCATCTGAAAACCTG
>FR890944.1:4544-5192 GCA_000436875.1 Oscillibacter sp. CAG:155
CGGCCATGGACGCGCCGCTGCCGGAGGAGAGGCCCACCCAGCCGGACGACGCGGCGGCGGTCCGGTCTCTCTCCCGAACCTGGGAGAAGGGAAAACGGCGGGCCTGGTGGAAAGGGGCCCTCATCGCCGCGGCGGTATGCGCGGTGCTGGCAGGACTCTGGGCGGCGGCTACGCAGCTGTACGTCTTTCCCGTGGACCCGGAGAAGATCGAGATTACAGATGTGCGGCAGCTCTCCGACGGACGGATTTTGTATCACTTCAAGATCGACGATGACCGGAATCTGCGGCTTTTGCAATTTGAATTTGAGGAAGTCGACGGAGTGGGCAACATGTACTATGTACCCAGCCGGGCGTTGTATACGGAAAAGCGGCAGAGTCCCTCCCTGGCGGATTCCGACCGGTATCTGGATCTGGAGGAAGCCGGCGCTTGGGCCCGGATTCATGGAATGGACGCAGAGATCACCCGGGTCTGGTACGGCCAGGGCGAGGACGCCGTTTTGCTCTGGGAGGAGGGCATGGATTTACCTGCTGCCTCCGCCGCCGATGAGGCGGAGTGGAGCTATTCGGAGTCCAGTGCCGCCTATTGGGAAGAACACTACAGCCTGCCGGATACCGCCCCGCAGGAATGACCATATAATAAGCAGCCCG
>FR890944.1:5306-15532 GCA_000436875.1 Oscillibacter sp. CAG:155
TCCGTGATGGGGTCGCCGGCGTGCTCCACCTCCCAGCCCGGGAGCTTATCCAGGTTGGGGAAGAAGGTGTCGGCCTCCGGAGCGGCGGCGTCCACCTTGGTGAGATACACCCGGCGGCACCGGGAGAGCAGGGCGGTGTACACGCTGCCGCCGCCGATGACCCACAGGTGGTCGTCCTCCGGATCGCCAGCGGCCTCCAGGGCCTCCTCCAGGCTGCCCACCAGTTCGGCACCCTCGATCTCCAGACCCTTCTGATGGGAGATGACGATATTGCGCCGCTTGGGCAGGGGCCGCCCGCCGGGGAAAGTGTCCAGGGTCTTGCGGCCCAGGATGACGGTGCCGTTCAGGGTCAGGGAGCGGAAGCGCTTCATATCCGTGGGCAGGGAGAACAGCAGTCCGCCCTCCCGGCCGATGGCCCACTTTTGATCCACAACAACGATGGCGTTCATAACGTCTCCTCCTTAAATGGCGATGGGGATCTTATCGGTAAAGGGGGCAGGGGTGTAGCCCTCCAGGGCGAAGCTGTCCCGGGTGAAGGCGTAGAAATCGGTGACGGACGGGTCCACGGTGAACTTGGGAGCCGGGGACTGGGTCTGGGTGAGCATCTTCTCCACGATGGGGATGTGGCGGTCGTAGATGTGGGCGTCGGCGATGACGTGGACCAGCTCCCCGGGGATGAGGCCGCTGACCTGGGCGAACATGTACACCAGCACGGCGTACTGCACCACGTTCCAGTTGTTGGCGGCCAGCATGTCCTGGCTGCGCTGGTTCAAAATGGCGTTCAACACGTTGCCGGAGACGTTGAAGGTCATGGAATACGCGCAGGGGTAGAGATTCATCTCGTGGAGGTCCTGGAAGTTATAGATGTTGGTGAGGATGCGGCGGGAGGCGGGGTTGTGCTTGAGATCGTAGAGCACCCGGTCCACCTGGTCCATCTCCCCTTCGGGATAGCGGTGCTTGACGGCAAGCTGATAGCCGTAGGCCTTGCCGATGGAACCGGTCTCGTCTGCCCACTGGTCCCAGATGTGGGCGTTCAGGTCGTGGATGTTGTTGGACTTCTTCTGCCAGATCCAGAGCAGCTCATCCACCGCCGTTTTCCAGTAGGTGCGGCGGATGGTGAGGATGGGGAATTCCTCCTGCAGATTATAGCGGTTGACAATGCCGAATTTTTTCACGGTATGGGCGGGGGTCCCGTCCTCCCACCGGGGACGGACAGGCAGGTCGGTGTCCCAGACGCCGTGGTCCAGGATGTCCCGGCAGTTCTCGATAAAAAGCTGGTCGGCGCGGCTCATAGTGCGCTCCTCCTTAACGGTCGTTTTTTAACAGTATAGCAAATTTGTCGCCTTTTGTCGCCTATAGAACCGGGAAGAATTTTTAGCACGGCACTTTTTGCAGCTTCTTCCAAAGAGATGGCAAAAAAAACTCAGGTTTTGTGTGAAATTTTGGTTGAGGAACCATTCAAATTGCGTTAAGATAAGGCAGCCAAGAAAAACGGCGCAGAGAGGGGGCACCGCCATGCTGGACCGCAGCGAAGTGGGCAAGCGCGGGTATCTCCGGGAGGACTTCCGGCTTTTCCATCTCAAGGACAGCCGGGCCCAGAAACTGGACTATCACTACCATGAATTTGATAAGCTGATCTTGTTCCTGGGCGGCAAGGTCACCTATGTAGTGGAGGGCGTGACCTATTTCCTCCAGCCTTGGGATGTGCTTCTGGTGCCTCACCATGCCATCCATCGGCCCACCATCGACCCCGCGGAGCCCTATGAGCGGGTGGTGGTCTGGCTGGGCAGGGAGTGGCTGGGGGGGGGGGGGGGGCCCGGGGGCGGGGCGACCCGGGCGAGCCGCTGGAGACCTGCTTTCAGCTGGCCCAGGAGCGGGGGTTCCATCTGCTGCGCTTTGACGGTGAGCGGCGGCTGGACTATATGCGCACCATCCAGCATCTGGAGGAGGCCACCCGCTCCCGGGAATTTGGTGCCGCCCGGCTGGCGGATACGCTGTGCCAGCAGCTCTTGATCGCTGTGGACCGGGACATCCTCCGCAGCCGCACTGCCCAGGAGGAGACGGACAGCTACCGCATCGACCCCAAGATCGAGGAGATCCTGCACTATATCGCCGACCATCTGGGAGAGGAGCTGACGGTGGATGCTCTGGCGGGCCGGTTTTACCTGAGCCGGTACTACCTGATGCACCGGTTCAAGGAGGTCACCGGCTACACGCTCCACCAGTACATCAGCCAGAAGCGGCTGGTGTGGGCAGGAGAGCTGATCCGGGGCGGCATGCCGGTGATGAAGGCGGCGGAGCAGGCGGGATTTTCCGAGTACTCCACCTTCCTGCGGGCCTTCCGCGGCACGTTCCATATGAGTCCCCGGGAATTCCGGTGAGCAAGTACAAGGAGGAGAAAACAACCCAATGGATACGCAAAGTAATCAACTTCGGGTAGAATTTACCAAGGCGGATCTGCGCAGACTGATCGTGCCGCTGGTGATCGAGCAGCTCTTGTCCATCACTGTGGGCCTTTCGGACTCGCTGATGGTCTCTCAGGTGGGGGAGGCAGCCATTTCCGCCGTGTCCCTGGTGGACACAGTAAACGTGCTGCTGGTCAACGCCTTTGCCTCCCTGGCCACCGGCGGCGCCGTCATCACGGGACAGTACCTGGGCCGGCGGGAGATCGGCAAGGCCGGACACTCCGCCCAGCAGCTGCTGCTTTTTATGGGGGAGGTCTCCCTGGTGGTGATGGTGCTCTTCTATCTGGGCAAGGGGTTCGTGCTCAATGTGGTCTTTGGTCAGGTGGAGCCGGATGTGGCCGCCTACGCCAATACCTATTATGTAATAGTAGAGGCGTCCATCCCCTTCCTGGCGCTCTACAGCGCGGGAGCGGCACTGTTCCGGGTGATGGGCAACTCCGGCACCTCCATGTGGGTGTCCACCGCCATGAACGCCATCAATGTGGTGGGCAATGGCCTTTTGATCTTTGTGTTCCACCGGGGCGTGGAGGGCGTGGCCATCCCCACCCTGGTCTCCCGGATCTTTGCGGCGGGGGCCATGCTGGTGCTGCTGCGGCGGCCGGACCTTCCCATGCAGGTGGAGCGGTTCACCTTCCGGCATGACCGGTTCGTGGTGAAGAATATCCTGCACTTCGGCGTGCCCAACGGAATCGAGGGCAGCATGTTCCAGCTGGGTAAGATTTTGCTGCTCTCCACGGTGTCGGTGCTGGGCACCGCCTCCGTGGCGGCCAACGCCATCGGCAATACCCTGGCCTCCTTCCAGGTGGTGCCCGGCACTGCGCTGGGGCTTGCCATCGTGACGGTGGTGTCCCGGTGCGTAGGCGCATCGGAGTATGACCGGGCAAGGTATTATACCAAGAAGATGATGCGCACCGCCTATTTGTATACGGTCCTGGTCATCGCATTGATCCTGGCGTGCCTGCCGCTGATTTTGAAGCTCTACAACGTCTCCGATCAGGCCCGGGAGTGGGCAACCCAGATCTTGTGGATGCACGGCATCTGCGGCATTTTGATCTGGCCCCTGGCCTTCACGCTGCCTCAGGCCCTGCGGGCGGCGGGCGATACCCGGTTTACCATGGTGGCCTCCACCGTGTCCATGTGGACGCTGCGGGTGGGCCTGGGTATTTTGCTGGGCCGGTACTGGGGCTTTGGCGTCGTGGGCATCTGGATCGCCATGTTTGCCGACTGGGTGCTGCGGGCGGCGCTGTTTGTGCCCCGGTTCCACGGCCACAAGTGGGAGACCATGGGTTTGAAGAACTGACGGATTTAATTTTTTCCAATGAGGTGAAGCGTATGTACGACGAACTGACGGAAGTGGATATCCAGAAGATGCAGGAGGAGATCGACCACCGGGTCCGGGTGCTCCGGCCCCAGCTGATCGAAGAGGTGCAGACCGCCCGGGCCTTCGGGGACCTGAGCGAAAACTACGAGTACAAATGCGCCAAGCAGGCCAAAAACCGCAACGAGAGCCGCATCCGCTATCTCGAGCGCATGATCCGCACCGCTAAGGTCATCCAGGTGGATTCCAAGGACGGCACGGTGGGTCTTTTCGACAAGGTGACCATCTTCAATGAGATGGTGAAAAAGGAGATGAACCTCCAGATTGTCACTACGCTGCGTCAGGATGCCCTGAAGGGACTCATCAGCAAGGAGTCCCCGGTAGGCAAGGCACTGCTGGGCCACCGGGTAGGGGACCGGGTCCAGGTGGAAGTGAGCCCCGAACTGAAGTACTTTGTGGAGATCCGGGCCATCGAAAAGGGCAAGGACGACGATTCTCTGGAGATCAGCAGCTATTAAAAGAAAAGACGGCACAGCCCCGGAGCTCCCGGCCCGAAGGGCGGGGGGCCGTACATCCAACGGAAGGAGACTGCATAATGCTGTTTATTTGTTATCCCAAGTGCTCCACCTGCAAGAAGGCCCAGGCCTATCTGGAGGAGCGGGGCATTCCCTTTACGCGGCGGGACATCAAGCTGGAGACTCCCAACGCGGAGGAGCTGCGGCGCTGGCAGCAAATGAGCGGATTACCGCTGAAAAAATTTTTCAACACCAGCGGCCTTTCCTATAAGGCCCTGGGCCTGAAGGACAAGCTCCCCCACATGACGGAGGAGGAGCAGCTGGCGCTGCTCTCCGGCGACGGTATGCTCATCAAGCGCCCGCTGCTGGTGGGGGACGACTTCGTGCTGACGGGCTTCCGTCAGGCGGAGTGGGAGGCCCGGCTGGGATGAAGATGCGGGTGGACTTTGCCCCGCTGGACGGCATCACCAAGGTGGTGTTCCGGCAGGTGTGGCACCGGCGCTTCGGCGGCGCGGACCGGTATTTCATCCCCTTTTTCTCTCCCACGGACCAGCATGTGGTCACGCCCCGGGACCGGCGGGAGCTGGACCCGGAGGCCAACCGGGGGATTCCCTCCGTGCCCCAGATCATGACCCGCAAGGCCCCGGACTTTCTCTGGGCGGCGGAGCTGATGGAGGACCTGGGATACCGGGAGGTCAATCTGAATCTGGGCTGTCCCTCCGGCACCGTCACCGCCAAGGGCAAGGGCTCCGGCTTCCTGGCCCGTCCGGAGGAGCTGCAGCGGTTTTTGGACGAGGTGTTTGCCTCCGTTCGGATGCCGGTGTCCATCAAGACCCGGCTGGGTTACCAGGAGCCAGAGGAGTTTTACAAGCTGCTGGAACTCTACAACCGGTATCCCATCGCCTGCCTCACCATCCATCCCCGGGTGCGGCCGGAGCTCTATAAGGGCACGGTCCACCGGGACCTGTTTGCCTGGGCGGTGCAGGAGAGCCGCATTCCCCTTTGCTACAACGGCGACCTTTTGACCGTGGAGGACATCACCGGGGTGGAGGGGGACTTCCCCACGGTGGAGGCGGTGATGGTGGGCCGGGGTGCTGTGGCGGACCCGGCGCTGCTACGCAAGCTCCGGGGCGGCCCTGCCGCCACCCGGGAGGAGCTGGAAGACTTCACCGGGGAGCTGTATCAGGCCTATCAGGACTTTTACGGCCAGGCGGGCCACGCGGCCCAGCGGATGAAGGAGGTCTGGTTCTATCTGATCCACCTCTTTGAAGGCGGCGAAAAGCACGCCAAACAGATGCGCCGGCTCCATACACCCCGGGACTATGAGGCCCTGGCAGCGGCTATTTTCCGGGAGCTGCCCCTGCGGGACCATGCTGAGGGCCGCTTTGCCTGAAAATAGGCTGCGGCGTATCCTTGATATCTAAAAAGCAGGCGGACCACAGATAGTGGTCCGCCTGCTTTTTTGCGCGTTGATTCCAGGATGCCTGTGATTGTCAGAACTTCCAGAGGTTCAGCCCGACCTCCTCGCTGAGTGCCCGGTCTACCGTGCCGGGAAGCAGGGTCACGATCATTTCGCAGGTGGCGCTGATGACCGCCCGGTTCAGGTGTCCGCCGAACACCCGGCCCTGATCGTCCCCGGCACTCATGTGGAGGTGGCAGTAAAAGTCACCGTCCATGGTGTCGATGGTGCCGGTGAGGGAGACGATCTCAAAGCTGCCGGAAAAATGGTTGGCGTAGTATTTCTTTTCATCGGTCTTGAAAACGCCCACAGTGAACTCCTTCACCGCCCCCAGCGCCTGGACAGCGGCCAGACGGACCTGCTCCTGACGGGCGAAGTGCTCCAGCTGTTCCAAAATCTCCTCGGCCGGGTCCAGCCGTACCACATAGGTGTTTCCAAATTTCCGATAGTCCATGACGTCCTCCTTGTTATCCCAGATTTTCTCCAGCATACCACACGGATGTCCCCGGTGCAACGATTCGTTGCGTGACAAACATCCCGCCGGATGCTATCATAAAACCGGAGGTGGAGACCATGGTGGGACGCAATTGCAAGCGGCTGCGCCAACGGGCGGGATTGACCCAGGATAGTCTGGCGGAGCGGCTCCACGTCACCCGGCAGGCGGTGTCCGCCTGGGAGACCGGGAAGAACCAGCCGGACGTGGAGACCCTCACCGCCCTGGCGGAGGCCCTGGGTGCCGACGTCCGGGAGCTGATTTACGGCCCCGGAGCGGTGAGAGAGGGCTATACCCGGTTCCAGCGGCGGTATGTGGCCTGCACGGTGCTCTGCGCCGTGGTGGTGGTTACCTGGCTGGTGATGGAGCTGACCCTCGAGCCATATTTGTACCGGCTACGCACGGAGACCTTTACGGTTCTTCCGGGATTGGTGTACCTGCTGGTGGTGCCGCCCCTGGGATTTCTGGCGGCGGGCTGCCTGATTCCCTCTTTTGCGTCGCTGTGGGCGGATATCCGGGTGCGCAGCGTCCGGGTCCGGCGGATGGTGCTGGTGGTGGGACTGTTGGCTCTGGCTTATTATCTCTTGTGGATGACCGGGATTCTGAACCTGTGGCCCGATGCCTTTGTGCAATGCTACCCGCTGCGGTTGTGGTTTGCCACGCTATCCACGGTGGGCAACGAACTGCTGCGGCTGGGCCCGCTCTTCTTGTCCGGCGGGGCCCTCTCTTCTTGTCCGGCGGACTGCTGTTTCTGGTTCTGAACCACTGACGGCCGCATTATAAGAAAAAACAGGCACCCGGTGGGGTGCCTGTTTGCTATGTACGCCAATCAGGAGAGCTTCAGGTCTCCCTCTTTGATCCAGCCGATGCGCCGGAAAAACAGGCCAAAAGCCCAAGTGAGAACGGCGGGAAGAATAAAGCAGATAAGGACCATGGCCAGCCAGTCCGTCCCGGTGATAGCGGCCTTGACACCGGTGGCCACATCGTTGACCCAGCCGGTGTAGACGCCGATGGGGCCCACCATGCCGCAGGTGCCCATGCCGCTGGCCACACCGGAGGCGGGGTCATTCATCTCAAAGTGGAACACGCAGGTGGCCAGAGGTCCAGTAATCGCTGAGGTCAAAATAGCCGGCAGCCAGATCCGGGGATTTTTCACGATATTACCCATCTGCAGCATAGAGGTGCCCAGGCCCTGGCTGACCAGGCCTCCCCAACGGTTTTCCCGGAAGCTCATCACGGCAAAGCCCACCATCTGGGCACAGCACCCCGCTACGGCGGCGCCGCCGGCAAGACCGGTCAGACCGATGGCGGCGCAGATGGCGGCGGAGGAGATGGGCAGTGTCAGGGCAATGCCGATGACCACGGAGACCAGAATCCCCATCCAGAAGGGCTGGAGCACCGTGGCCCACTTGACGAAGTCTCCCACAGCGCTGGCGGCGGTGCCGATGGCGGGGGCCCACCAGGCGGAGAGGGCTACACCAGAGAGAATGGTCACCAGAGGCGTCACCAGAATGTCAATCTTGGTCTCTTTGCTGACGGCCTTGCCCAGCTCTGCAGCGATGACGGCGATGAACAGTACGGCGAGGGGGCCGCCGGCACCGCTGCCGCCGGAGAGGGTGGTGGAGCCCAGTGCGTTGGCGGCATAGCCCACCGTCACCAGGGAGAAGAGCACCATGGGCGGCGCCTGAAGGGCGTAGCCGATGGCCACGGCCATGGCCGCGCCGGACATGGCGGAGCAGTATCCGCCGACCGTTACCAGAAATGTAAGCCCCAACTGATCGCCCAAGGTATCCAGAATGGTGCCGATCAGCAGAGAGCAGAACAAACCCTGGGCCATGGCGCCCAGGGCGTCGATGCCATACCGCTTGGCGGAGATGACGATGTTTTTACGTTTTAGAAAAGCCTTGCATTTTTCCATGGGAAGCACCTGTTTCTCTCTCAAAAATAAATGTAGTATACAGGTGTCTTGACACCTGTATACTACATCATACACGGCGGGCTCTCCGCTGTCAACCGTTATTTCCACGGAAAATCCGCTTTTCGTGGGAGGGGCAGCCTGAAAAGTCAGGATTCCTGGCCGGGCAGCAGGATGCCCAATTTCCGCAGGGTCTCCCGTACCCGGTCGAAGGCATCGCCGTCGGGGCAGGACAGGGTGTGGAGGTGGATGCCCTCGGTGAGATTGGAGAGGGGCTGGGCATCGGCACTGGCGCAGCGCTTTAAAAACTGTTGGACGTCGTAGCGGCTGGAGAGCTGCAGCGGGCCGGTGAGCTGGCCGTAGAGGGGATGCTCCACGATCACATCCACCACGGTGCAGCCCTGGTCCACCATGGCGTTGAGCTCTGCCTCCATGCCGTCAGGGCCGTGCTGTACCGCCACCCGGCGGACCAGGCCGGTGGCGGCAGGCAGGATCACGTAGCCCCGGGGCGTGGCGGAGATGTCGGCTCCCGACGCCCGCAGCAGGGCGATGTCACCCACGATGATCTGCCGGCTGACGGAAAACCGGCGGGCCAGCGCCGCGGCGCTGACGGGGGCGTCGGCATTTCTTAAACGGTCCAGAATGGCCCTGCGGCGCTCCTCTGCCTGCATAGGGGTCCCTCCTTTGTTGAAATCAGAGTTCAAAAAACAGCCCGTTTTTGCTGCGGTTCTCTCAGCAGTATAGCATCCCCCGTCCCGGAATGCAAAGAGAAAGAGGGCCCGACCAGGCCCTCCTTCAATACAAAACGGATAAATTGATAGAAATATATCAGAGCGGAATCGCTTAGCCGCCCAGATAGGCCTTCTTGATAACGGGAGAGGCCAGCAGTTCGGAGCCGGTGCCGGTGGTGACCACCTTGCCGGTTTCCAGCACGTAGCCACGGTCGGCCACGCTGAGGGCGGCCTGGGCGTTCTGCTCCACCAGCAAAATGGTGGTGCCAGCCTTGTGGAGGCTGCGAATAATGTCGAAGATCTGCTCCACCAGAATGGGTGCCAGGCCCATGGAGGGTTCATCCAGCATCAGCAGCTTTGGGTGGCTCATCAGGGCCCGACCCATGGCCAGCATTTGCTGTTCGCCGCCGGAGAGGGTGCCGGCGGTCTGCCGCTGCCGCTCCTTCAGGCGGGGGAAGAGCTCATAGATGTGGTCCAGATCCGCGGCCACGCCGCTGCCGGGCTTGGTGTAAGCGCCCATCTCCAGGTTTTCCTGGACGCTCATCTGCAAAAACACCCGGCGTCCCTCCGGCACCAGAGCCAGACCCTTGGACACGGTCTTATGGCAGGGCAGATGGCCCAGATTCTCGCCCAGGAAGGTGATGGAGCCGGTCTTGCTGTGGAGCAGGCCCGCCACCGTGTTCAGCGTGGTGGACTTGCCGGCGCCGTTGGCACCGATCAGCGTTACGATCTCTCCCTGATTGACCTCGAAGGAGACGCCCTTGATGGCGTGGATGCTGCCGTAATACACGTTGATGTCTTCAACTTTCAAAATGGGCTCCATGACTCACGCCTCCTTCTGCTTGCCCAGGTAGGCCTCGATGACGGCGGGGTTGGACTGGATGTCCGCCGGAGAGCCCTTTGCGATGACACGGCCGAAGTTCAGCACGCAGATGCCCTCGCAGATGTTCATGACCAGGTTCATGTCGTGCTCGATCAGCAGCACGGCGATCCCAAAGGTGTCCCGGATCTTGCGGATGTTCTCCATCAGCTCCGTCGTCTCCGAGGGGTTCATGCCGGCGGCGGGCTCATCCAGCAGCAGCAGGCTGGGGTTGGTGGCCAGGGCCCGGACGATCTCCAGCTTCCGCTGGGCGCCGTAGGGGAGGGAGCCCGCCTTGTACTTGGCCAGATAGCCCATGTCAAAGATGGACAGCAGCTCCATGGCCCGCTCGTGGGCCACCTTCTCCTCCTTCCAGTAGCCGGGCAGGCGGAAGATGCCGCTCCACATGTTGTAGTGCATCTGGGTGTCCATGCCCACCTTCACGTTGTCTTCCACCGTGAGGTTGTTGAA
>FR890945.1 GCA_000436875.1 Oscillibacter sp. CAG:155
CGGAGCCCTCTGCTCCGGCAGTGTGGAGGTCCGGGATATCGGAATCCCGGCGGACCTTTTGGCGGGCACGGTGTGCCCGGTGCAGACCACGGAGGTGGCATTCGTGCGGGAGGCACTTCCTCCCAGAAAGGCGGACGGCCACAAGGGCACCTTCGGCAAGGTGCTGATCGTGGGCGGCAGCGAGGGCTATACCGGTGCCCCCTATCTCACTGCCTCCGCCGCGGTGCGCAGCGGCTGCGGACTGGTGTTTTTGGGGGTCCCGGAGCGCATCTGGCAGGTGGAGGCGTCCAGGTGCGTCTGTGCCATGCCGTTCCCCCTGCCGGACAAACGCGGAAAGCTCCGGGCCGATGCGCTGGAACAGGTGGAGGAAAAGCTGGCGGGCTGCCAGGTGTTGGCGCTGGGGCCGGGCCTGGGGCGGAGCCCGGGGGTGACGGAGCTGGTGTGCGCACTGTTGCAGCGGGCCACGCAGCCGGTGGTGCTGGATGCCGACGGCATAAACGCGTTGTCAGAGCATATAGATGTGCTGAAGGAGCGCCGCGGGCGGATCACGATTCTGACGCCCCACGACGGAGAATTTGCCCGGCTGGGCGGCGATCTCTCCTCCGGGGACCGGCTGGCGGCGGCTCGGGCGTTTGCCAGAGAGTATGGCTGCACACTGGTGCTCAAGGGCCACAGGACCCTGACGGCCACCCCGGCGGGGACCGTATTGGTGAACACCACCGGAAACTCCGGCCTTGCCAAAGGCGGCAGCGGCGATGTGCTCACCGGCATCATCGCTTCGCTCCTGGCCCAGGGAACCACGGCAGCCCAGGCGGCGGCTTCTGGTGTATGGATTCACGGCCGGGCAGGGGACTTGGCAGCGGAGGAACTGACACCCTATGCCATGGCGCCCCAGGATGCGGCGGCGGCCCTGCCCAAGGTGTTCCGGGAACTGACGGTAATGGCGTGATCCCGCCGGCATCCGGCCGGGCGGGCAGATTCTGGCGAAAACAGGAGGTTTGACGGTGCGCAGATGGTTGTGCGTACCAATGATGACCCTTTGTCTGCTGCTGACGGGCTGCGGCGGGGGGAGAGAAAACGCGGCGGCAGATCCGCGGGGGCCGGCCAGAAGCATGGCCGGGCGCCGTACAGAAGCATGGCCGGCTGCTCCATGGAGGCAGTGGTGACCTGTACCCAGGAGGATCAGGTCTGGGAGGCGACCATGAAATGTGACTACACACCGGGGGGAGAGAGCACGGTGGAAGTGACCGCTCCGGAGACCATTGCCGGGGTGAAGGCCGTCCTCACGGAGGACGATTGGAGCCTTGTCTACGAGGATATATGCCTCAATGCCGGGACCCTCAGTGAAGAGGCAGTGAGTCCGGCGGTCTGCCTGCCGCGGCTCATGAGCGCTCTGCGGGACGGGTGGCTGCTGGAGGAGAACCGGGAGGACTGGGATGAGGCTGCCTGTCAGCACCTGACTTTGGACCAGACAGGCAGCGGCGGCGGAAAGATCGTGTCCGACCTCTGGCTGCGGCAGGATACCGGCACGCCGGTGCGGGGAGAGATCTCCGTGGACGGAGAAATTATTTTGACGGCGGAGTTTACGAACTTTTCCTTTTATGATACAATAGCGAACCAGAGCGGACAGGCGGAGACTTCGCCTGCCGTGTAAACAAATGTGAATAGACTCGAAGGTGGCATCAGACCATGGAAGAAGAAAATCTGCGGCGGACCTGGGCGGAGATCGATATGGACGCCCTGGCCCATAACTACCGGCAGGCCCGCCGGCGCATCGGGCCGAACGTGAAGTATCTGGGCGTGGTGAAGGCGGACGCCTACGGCCACGGAGCAGTGCAGGTATCCCGGAAACTGGAGGAGCTGGGCGCCGACTATCTGGCGGTGTCCAGTCTGGATGAGGCCAAGGAGCTGCGTCGGGGCGGTATCCAGAGCCCAATTTTGATCTTGGGACATACGCCGCCCTCCATGGTTTCCCAGCTGCTGGAATACCACATCACCCAGACGGTTTCCGCCCAGGCCAAGGCGGAGGAGTACAGCGCCGCGGCGGTGGCCTGCGGCGGTACGCTGAAGGTCCACATCAAGGTGGATACCGGCATGTCCCGCCTGGGCTTTTTGGTGCGGGGCGAGCACTTCGCGGGCGGCGTGGAGGCCATTGCCCGCTCCTGCGACCTGCCGGGACTGGAGGCGGAGGGTATCTTCACCCACTTTGCCGTGGCAGATGAGGACGACGCTGCCAGCGAGGCCTATACCAAGGAGCAGTTTGCGCTCTTCACACGGGTGTTGGATGCTCTGACACAGCGGGGGCGGACCTTTGCCATCCGCCACTGCGCCAACAGCGGCGCCCTGGTCCGGTATCCGGAGATGTATCTGGATATGGTCCGGCCCGGCATCGCCCTCTACGGTGTGGGCGCCGACGCCAAGGCGCTGGATCTGCGGCCGGTGATGTCCCTCAAGTCCACCATCTCCACCATCAAGGTCTTTGACCCGGACACGGACATCAGCTACGGCCGGACCTTCCGCACCACCGGGAAGACCCGGGTGGGCGTGCTGCCCATCGGCTATGCCGACGGCTTTTTCCGTGGTCTTTCCAACCGGATGTCCGTCATCACCAGCCAGGGCCCGGCACCGCTGCGGGGCCGCATCTGCATGGATATGACCATGGTGGATCTGTCCGACCTGCCGGACATCCATGTGGGAGACACAGTGGAGATTTTCGGACAAAAGCAGAGTGTGGACGATCTGGCCGCGCTGCTGGATACCATCCCCTACGAGCTGACCTGCGCCGTCAGCAAGCGGGTGCCCCGCCTTTACATGGAGGGCGGCCAGATGACGGAGCGCAGCCTGCGGCTGCTGGTGTAAGGCGCGGACGGATTTGGTCTGCTCTTCACACAACGCACCTCCCTTCCCTCGCCGGCATAGAATGGTGCGGGGCGGGGATGACGGAATTTGCGCGGCGGTCCGCGTATAAATTCCAAATCTGCGTGGGAGAATGAAAGTGGCCTCACCGAAGCGGACTTCGGTGATGGGTACTTCTTTCGGCGGAGTGTGAACTTTGTGGATACGAGTGTCAAGCGCGGCGATATTTACTATGCCGATCTCTCCCCGGTGG
Source organism: Oscillibacter sp. CAG:155 (assembly GCA_000436875.1). GTDB lineage: Bacteria > Bacillota > Clostridia > Oscillospirales > Oscillospiraceae > Oscillibacter. The sequence continues at coordinate 3,110 of FR890945.1, forward strand.
TGGGCAGCGAGCAGGGCGGCGTCCGTCCGGTCCTGATCATCCAGAACGACACCGGAAACCGCTACAGCCCCACCGTGATCGCGGCGGCCATTACGTCCCAGACCGGTAAGGCCCGCCTGCCGACACATATTGACCTTCCCGTGGAGGAAAGCTGCGGCCTGAGCCGGGACTCCATCGTCCTGCTGGAACAGGTGCGCACCCTGGACAAAAAGCGTCTGCGGGAAAAGATGGGCCATGTGGAGGAACGGGTGATGGAGAAGGTGGACCTGGCGATCGCGGTCAGCTTCGGGCTGCCCCACGACCAGATGGTGTGATCGATGGTTCCCCTGGAAAGGGCGGGGCCCTTTTCGGGGGAACGTCTTACCTACATAGCGGACCCGGAGCGGGGAAGGTTCGGCAGCGCTGCGGCCTGCGGGGGCGCAGGGCGGACAACCCGCGGGGGAAAGTGCGTACACAAGAGTTTGGAGGTACATACGATGAAGAAGAACAGATGGGTGCTGCGGCTGCTGGCGCTGCTGGCTTTATGCGGCGTTTTGAATGTCACGGCCCTGGCGGTGGAGGCGGGCTCCTCCGGCGATCCGCTGGTGACCCTCAGCTATCTCAACGATACGTTCCTGGGCACCATTATGACCCAGGTGGATCAGAAGATTGCTGCCCGGAACAGCCAGATCGCCCAGCAGATGGGGGGGCAGGGATCTGCCGGCACCGCCGCGTCCTCCTTTGTCGTGGTCACGCTCAGCAAAGGACAGACTCTGAAGGGAGACATCGGTTGCGAGGTAATGTTGCGGGTGGGCACTGCCGTCTGTGTGGCATCCTCCACACCGGGACTTATTGACGAGAGCGCTGCCACCACCCTCAACAACGGTGGAGCGCTGGTCCAGAACCACCTCTACATGATGACCATTGAAAACCGGGGTGTGAAGGCCACAGCCGCTACCACCAAGCTGCTGGTGCGGGGGAGCTACACCATCGGCTGAGCACGGTTTCCGCATAGTTGTCCCCGCCTGTGCATACAGTGACACAGGCGGGGATTTTTTTGCGGGAAGGGGTGCGGCATATGGACAAGTTTCCGCTGATCTGGCGGGAGAGAACCTTGGGAGAGCTGAGCGTGGAACGGGAAGCGCTGTATACCTGGTTTACGGTGTGCTGCCGTCTGCCGGAACCGGGACTGTGGTGTGCCTGGGCGGTGGGGGAGCAGGGTGAGCTGCGTCTGGGTGTGCTGGAGCCGCTGGACGGGAGACTCACCATCCGCCGCCGCTTTTCCCGCCGGATGACGGAGCCCCTGGGAAAGCTGGTGCAGGGAGAACTCCGCCCGGCCGCAGGCGGGGCGGAGGGCTGGGAACCTCTGGGAGACCCGGGGAAATGCTTTCACTCCGCCTATCTTCAAAATCAGCTGCGGACCGCGGAGGGCGTGCTGACCCGCCGAGAGGGGGAGTGCCGCTATGTGGCGATTCCCTATGATGGCAGGCAGCCGTTCCCGCTGACTGCCATGTTCTGCTTTGCCCGGGTGGGTACCGTGGCCGGACGGCACTGCGCGGTCTTTGCCCTGAACCGGGCGGAGTGGCCGGTGATTCCGGTTTTGCGGGCCCTGGATTGAAAATTCGGAAAAGTTCAAATTATGGATACCATATTTTGCGGTGCTGTGCTATAATATCCACACTTATAGGCAAAACTGCCTGTCAGTACCCTGTGCAGAAAACGAGCCGGAAACAGCAACCGGCGAAAAACGGGAGGTCTCTTCATGAAATGCCCATTTTGTGGATACAGTGAGAGCAAGGTCATTGATTCCCGCCCCGCAGACGAGGGCAGCAGCATCCGTCGCCGGCGGGAGTGCCTTTCCTGCGGAAAGCGGTTTACCACTTATGAGACGGTGGAGAGCCTGCCGATGGTGGTGGTGAAAAAGGACGGCAGCCGACAGAGTTTTGAGCGCCGCAAGGTGCTCGGCGGCATGATCCGAGCCTGTGAGAAGCGGCCCGTGCCTCTGGCAGATCTGGAGAAGATCGCCGCTGAGATCGAGCAGGACCTGCAAAACTCCATGGAACGGGAAATCAGCACGGAGGCCATCGGTGAAAAGGTGATGGAACGGCTCAAGAGCGTGGACCAGGTGGCCTATGTGCGCTTTGCCTCCGTCTATCGTCAGTTCAAGGATATCGATACCTTTATGGCGGAGCTGAACAAACTGCTGGCCGACGGGAAGTGATCTTCGGTGCTCAGAGCACATTTTTGAGATTCAAACGCTCCATCTCTGCCAGCAGCCGCAGTTGATCCCGCAGATCGGACAGCTCCGCCCGGAACTCGGAGAGTTCCCGGGTGTCGGCAAAGGCCATGGCCCGGCGGTACATGGCTTCCGCATCGTCCACGGCATCATGCTCGGAGACAATGTGCAGATAGGTCTGCCGGCTGCTCCAGTCCTCGTAGCTTTCTGCCAGTTTGGCCTGGGCGTCCTCCCAGCGATTTTCCTGAACGAGCGCGTCTGCCTGGTCCAGCTGGCTGCGCCAGCGGCTGGTCTCGCCGGACATGTGGACGTCATTCCACAGGGAAAATGCGAGGATCGCGGCCAGCACGGCAACGGAGGGAAGGTAAAGAAGGATTTTTTTCATGCCTCCGCCTCCTTCTTCACACAAAACACGCTGCCCTGCTCATCCAGCGTGAGCAGGAAGATCTCCCGCGGAGAGGAGACTTTTTCCGCCTGGAGCTGCTTTTGCAGCCAGCGGGCATCCCGACCGCAGGCAGTCAGATTCTTTTGCAGGACCCGGCCGTCATTGATCAATACCACCGGCAGCGTTACATCGTCTTGAATCTCCAGCCCCAGTTGCTCGACCGTGGGGGGCTGTTGTGTAGTCCAGGGGAAAACGGACAGCTGACCGGAATTTTCCAAAATGGCGTACTTGATATCCTGCAGATCAGAGTACCCCTGCTCCCGCAGCTCTTCCAGAAGTTCATCCAGTGTGAGACGGTTTTTCCGCATGGCGGATTGCTGGATCTCGCCGTTCCGGATCAGAATGGTGGGGGAGCCGCACATAAGCCTGCGGAAGCGGAGATTGTGGAGAGAGAGCTGGCTGAGGAACAACGAGAGGGCCAGCAGCGTCAAAATCGGAATGAAGCCGGCCAGCAGGGGAATCCCAAAATCCTGCATGGGAACAGAGGCCAGGTCTGAGATCATCATGGTCAAAACCAGTTCGCTGGGCTCCAGTTCGCCGATTTGGCGCTTGCCCATCAGGCGCATGCCCACAACGATCAGAATGTATAAGAGTACCGTGCGGAAAAATGCAGTGATCATAGAAAATCCCTCCGTCCTGGTAGCATTCCGGGAACCAGGGAAGATTATACAGGTATCATGCTCCCTTGGGAGTTTTATGATAAATAACAGCGCAGAGAGAAAGGAGGATCATGGGGAACGGCCCATCAAAAGCGCCAGCGCCTGCCGGAAACCGGCAGGATGACGAGGAGAAGGGAACAAACGGGGGAACCACCCCTGTGATCGAATGTTCGGCGGATGCCCTTCCGTACATGCAGGTGCGAACATGGCCCACAAATATGCGGATAACCGCAAAACAGAACGGCCATGACTGCGAAAAAAGAGACAAATGACTGCGCGTTTGTCCTTTTGATAACCAAATCATCGACTATCAGGAGGATATTTTTATGTGTGGAATCATCGGTTTTGTAGGCCGGGAGCCGGCAGCTCCCATTTTGCTCGACGGGCTTGCGCGGATGGAATACCGGGGTTATGACTCCGCCGGTGTGGCAGTGCGGTCTGAGTCCAAAGGACTGCAGGTCAAAAAGACCAAGGGACGGCTGAAGGTCCTCAGCGACCTGATCCACGGCGGCGCGGACCTGGAGGGAAATCTTGGCATTGGCCATACCCGCTGGGCAACCCACGGAGAACCCAATGATATCAACGCCCATCCCCATGTCAGCGAAAACGGCCGCATCGCCATCGTCCACAACGGCATCATCGAAAACTATCTGGAGCTCAAGGAGCACCTGCAGAAGCTGGGTGTCACCTTCAAGTCCGACACGGACTCTGAGGTCGTGGCCCAGCTGCTGGAATACCACTACAACGAGTGCCACAACATGCTGGAGGCCGTGGGCCGTGTGCTGCGGCGGATCGAGGGTTCCTATGCCTTCGGCATCATCTGCGCGGATTATCCCAACGCACTCATCGCCGCCCGGAAGGACAGCCCGCTGATTCTGGGCTATGGGGAAAACGGCAACTTCATTGCCTCTGACGTCACGGCCATCATCAAGTACACCAGGGACGTGGCCTACATGGACGACGGAGAGATCGCCGTGCTGACGGCAGACTCCATCGATGTGTTCGACGACGAATTGGTGCCGGTGGAGAAAAAGCACAGCATGGTGGACTGGGATGTATCCGCGGCGGAAAAGGGCGGCTATCCCCACTTCATGCTCAAGGAGATCGTGGAGCAGCCCGAGGCCATCCGCAAGACCGTCTCTCCCCGGATCAAGAACGGCCGGGTGGTGCTGGACGATCTGCACCTGACAGAGGAGTATGTGCGGGATATCTCCCGAATCTTCATCATTGCCTGTGGTTCTTCCTACCACGTGGGCATGGTCAGCAAGTACAACTGGGAAAAGCTGATGCGCCGGCCGGTGGAAGTGACGCTGGCCAGCGAGTTCCGCTACTGTGACCCGCTGGTGGATGAGAAGTCCCTGGTGGTGGTGATCAGCCAATCCGGCGAGACCCTGGACACCATGGCCGCCATGCGGGAGGCCAAGCGCCGCGGCGGCCGGACGCTGGCCATCGTCAATGTGGTGGGTTCCTCCATCGCCCGGGAGGCCGATGATGTGCTCTACACCTGGGCCGGCCCGGAGATCGCCGTGGCCACCACCAAGGCCTATTCCACCCAGCTGGTGCTGATGGATCTGGTGGGATTGTATCTGGCAGATCTGCTGGGGACTGTGGAACAGAGCGAATATGATGCCATTCTGGCTGAAGTCCAGGCCCTGCCGGAGAAAATGCAGGAGATGCTGGACCGGGATACCGCGGATATCCAGTATTTTGCCTCCCGGTATTTCAACCACGACTCCATTTTCTTCATTGGCCGAAATCTGGACTATGCCATGGGCATGGAAGGGTCTTTGAAGCTCAAGGAGATCAGCTATATCCACTCCGAGGCATACGCCTCCGGCGAACTCAAACACGGAACCATCTCCCTGATCGAGCAGGGAACGCTGGTGGTGGCACTGGGCACGTATGCACCGCTTTTTGACAAGGCCATGAGCAACGTGGTGGAGGTCAAGGCCAGGGGTGCCGAAGTGCTGGCGCTGACCACGGAGGAGTTCAAGGAAAAGATGGAAAAGACCGCCGATGCCACTGTGGCGGTGCCGGTGACCCATCCGGTCCTGCAGCCGTCTCTGGGTGTGGTGCCGCTGCAGTTGTTTGCCTACTATGTGGCACTCCAGCGGGGCTGCGATATTGATAAGCCCAGAAACCTTGCCAAGAGCGTGACTGTGGAATAATCCCGGAACGCGGAAAAGATGCGGCAAACGGAGAGCGGCTG
>FR890946.1:0-4413 GCA_000436875.1 Oscillibacter sp. CAG:155
TCATGTTCCACCGTGATCTGGCAGGCCTTCATGGCCTCCAGTGCCGTGCGGTGGCTTTGGGGCGTCACGCCGGCACAGCAGGATGCGTCCACAAAAATCTCTGCCTCCGGCAGGAATGCTTTTACCACCAGTGCGTTGGAAAGAACACAGATGTCCGTGCACACGCCGATCAGCGTGATCTTTTCCACGCCGGTCTTTCCCTGTCTGCGCAGGTCCTCGTCCTGAGCCTTCAGCAGCGCCCCCAGATACCGGCTGCCGAAAGTGGGCTTGTCAATGGGATGGGCGGCATATTCCTGCAGCTGAGGGATGATCTCCCATCCCTCGCTCCCCTGAATGCAGTGGGGCACCGGCAGTTTCTTCCCCTCCTGGGTCTCCAGATAGTCCGGCCCGTGCGTATCCCGGGTAAAGAGGACCGTCTCGCCCCGATTCACTCCGTCCACCACGCGGCCTACCACATAGGGCACGATCTCACCTGCCTCCGGCGTTCCCAGGGCCCCTGAAACAAAGTCATTCTGCATATCCACCACGATCAAAACATCCATGCGGTTCCCTCCTCCTGCAATTTTTCTTCACTATACCAAATCCTTTTCCATGGTACAAGCCCTTTACAGCTCCCTGAAAAAAAAGTTGACTTTTCCAGTGTAAACAGCTAACATAGGTTTATTGTCGGCAAGCAGGCCTGCTTGCCGGAACTGTGTGAAAATGAGGAGAGAGAACATTGAAGCGTGAAAACTTCCAATCCCGTCTGGGATTTCTGCTGGTGAGCGCCGGCTGCGCCATCGGCATCGGAAACGTCTGGAAATTCCCGTATGTCACCGGTCAGAATGGCGGCGGCGTGTTTGTGCTGTTCTATCTGCTGTTCCTGGTGATTATGGGCGTGCCCGTGCTGACCATGGAGCTGGCAGTGGGCCGCGCCAGCCGCAAGAGCGCCGTTCTGGGCTATAAGGCCCTGGAGCCCAAGGGCAGCAAATGGCATATCCACGGCTGGTTCTGTGTGATTGGCTGCTGCCTTTTGATGATGTACTACACCACCGTCTCCGGCTGGATGCTGGGCTACTTTGTAAAGTTTGCCAGCGGCACCTTCAACGGGCTGGACACTGCCGGTGTGGATGCTGTCTGGACGGATATGCTGGCCAATCCCGGTGAAATGGCCATCTTCATGATCATCACCGTGCTGGCAGGCTTCGCTGTGTGCAGCTTTGGCCTGCAAAAGGGCCTGGAACGCATCAGCAAGTGGATGATGCTGGCCCTGCTGACCCTGATCATCGTGCTGGCAGTCCACAGCCTGATGCTGGACAACGCCGGCGAAGGCGTGAAGTTCTATCTGCTGCCCGACTTCCAGCGTGCCGCAGAGGTGGGCATCGGCAATGTGTTGGTGGCCGCTATGAACCAGTCCTTCTTTACCCTGAGCCTGGGTATCGCCGCCATGGAGATTTTTGGCAGCTATATGTCTGACGATCACACCCTGCCCGGTGAGGCCGTGCGGATCTGCTGCCTGGACACCTTTGTGGCCTTCATGTCCGGCATGATCATCTTCCCCGCCTGCTTCAGCTTCAACGTGGAGCCCAACCAGGGTCCCGCTCTGATTTTCATGACGCTGCCCAAGGTGTTTGTCAACATGGCCGGCGGCCGTGTGTGGGGCGCTCTTTTCTTCCTGTTCATGACGTTTGCCAGCTTCACCACCGTGCTGGCGGTGTTTGAGAACATCATGGCCAGCTGCATCGACAACTTCGGCTGGAGCCGGAAAAAGGCTACGGTCATCTGCTGCGTGTTCATTTTGATTGCCAGCATTCCCTGCGTGCTTGGTTATAATGTGTGGAGTGATCTGCACTTCATCGCCGGCAAGGATGTGCTGGATACCGAGGACTTCCTGGTGAGCAACCTGCTGCTGCCCATCGGTTCTTTGATCTATCTGCTGTTTTGCGTCAGCAAATGGGGCTGGGGCTTTGACAACTACTTGGCTGAGGCCAACAAAGGCACCGGCTTGAAGATGTCCGCCGCGTTCAAACCCTATTTCCGTTATATCCTGCCGCTGCTGATTCTGGTGATTTTGATCCACGGTCTCATCAGCACCTTCTTCCCCCAGCTTCTTGCATAACCGCTTCAAAAGAGACGGACGTTGTCCGTCTCTTTTTTGTTGGGTCTCTCCGCCGGGCACGGTCAATTTTCGGTTCCAACGTACGCCCTTCATGCAAAATTCTCATATTTTTGCTTTCCAACCTTGTAGTTCTCTCCAAATTTGCAAGTTCCTCTATCTTTTCCTGCAAAATATCTTTCCAAACCGGATTTGGTATGGTATGATGGGTGGCAAGTGATTCCCCACGGCGAAATCGGCATCCAGGAGGTCAAATCTATGATCACAGTCCACAATGAAGGCGTGTTCCTGCGCTCCGGCGTTCCCTGCGCCAGCGCCCCGGTCTCCCCGGAGGAGGGGCAGCGGGAAACCATGGCCTACCGCATTCTGCAATCTCATAATATCTCCGGTGATCCCCGCCAGCTGAAGATCCGCTTCGATGCGCTGATCTCCCACGACATCACCTACGTGGGCATCATCCAGCAGGCCCGGGCCTCCGGCATGAAGGCGTTTCCCGTTCCCTACGCCCTCACCAACTGCCACAACAGCCTCTGCGCCGTGGGCGGCACCATCAATGAGGATGACCATCAGTTCGGTCTCTCCGCCGCCAAGAAGTACGGCGGCATTTACGTACCTGCCAACCAGTCCGTCATCCACTCCTATGCCCGGGAACAGATGGCCGGCTGCGGCAAAATGATCCTGGGCTCTGACTCCCACACTCGCTACGGTGCCCTGGGCACTATGGCTGTGGGCGAGGGCGGCCCGGAACTTGCCAAGCAGCTTTTGTGCAATACCTGGGACATCCCCTATCCCAAGGTGGTGCTGGTCTACCTCACCGGCGCACCCAAGCGGGGCGTGGGCCCGCATGATGTGGCCATCGCCCTGGTGAAAGCCACCTTTGCCTCCGGATTCGTCAACAACTGCGTACTGGAATTTGCCGGTCCCGGTATTGCGTCCTTGCCCATCGACTACCGCAACGGCATCGACGTGATGACCACGGAGACCACCTGCCTCTCCTCCATCTGGGAGACGGATGAGGTGACGGAGGGCTTCTATAAGACCCACCAGCGCCCCGGTGATTACCATCCCCTCCACCCCGGTGAAAACGCCTGGTACGACAAGTACATCGAGATCGATCTCTCCACGGTGGAGCCCATGATCGCCCTGCCGTTCCACCCCTCCAACGCCTGGACCATTCACGAGTTCCTGGAAAACGCGGAGGAGATTTTGGCCCAGGTGGAACAGGATGCCCAGCATCGTTACCCCAAGGCCCATGTCAAACTCACCGACAAGATCCACGACGGCGGCGTGTGGGCCGACCAGGGTGTCATCGCCGGATGTGCCGGCGGCCTCTTTGACAACATCACCGAGGCAGCGGACATCCTCCGGGGCGGCTCCACCGGAAACGACACTTTCACTCTGGACGTGTATCCCACCAGTGTCCCCGTCAGCCTGGAGTTGACCAAGATCGGCGCCACGGCAGACCTGCTGGAAACCGGCGCCGTCATCAAGCCCAGTTTCTGCGGCCCCTGCTTCGGTGCGGGAGACGTCCCTGCCAACAACGGTCTGTCCCTGCGGCACACCACCCGCAACTTCCCCAACCGGGAGGGCTCCAAGCCCGCAGAGGGCCAGTTTGCCGGCGTTTGCCTGATGGACGCCCGGTCCATCGCCGCCACGGCCCTGAACGGCGGCAAGATCACCGCCGCCACCGACGTGGACTACACACCGGTCCATCACGAGTACCACTTTGCCAAGAGCGTCTATGACCGGCGCCTCTACTACGGCTTCGGCAAGGCCGATCCCAGCGTGGAGCTGGTAATGGGCCCCAATATCACCGACTGGCCCAAGATGCAGCCTCTGGCGGAGAACCTGCTGGTGGAACTGGCGGCAGTGCTGCGGGATGAAGTCACCACCACCGATGAGCTCATCCCCTCCGGCGAGACCTCCTCCTCCCGCTCCAATACCTCCTCCTACCGCTCCAATCCCCTGCGTCTGGCGGAGTTCACCCTCTCCCGCCGGGAGCCGGCCTATGTGGGCCGGGCCAAAGCCGCGGCGTCTCTGGAAGCGGAGCGGCTTGCAGGCAAGTCCCCCAAAACGCTCAAGGCTCTGCTGGACAAGGTCGGCGACGGCGATGCGCTGCTGAAGACCACCCAGTTCGGCTCCTGCGTCTTTGCCAACCGCCCCGGCGACGGCTCCGCCCGGGAACAGGCCGCCTCCTGCCAGAAGGTCCTTGGGGGCTTCGCCAACATTTGTTATGAGTTCGCCACCAAGCGCTACCGCTCCAACTGCATCAACTGGGGCATCCTGCCCTTTACCCTGGACGAGGGAACCCCCTTTCC
>FR890946.1:4422-7451 GCA_000436875.1 Oscillibacter sp. CAG:155
GAGCCCCCTTTCCCCACGAAACCGGCTACTGCGTCTTTGTTCCCGGCATCCGGGAGGCGATTGCCTCCGGCAAGGAGGACATCCCCGCCAAGGTCATCCGTCAAAACGGTGCCGTGGAGGATCTGCTGCTCCATGTCCGTGGCCTGACCGCGGATGAAAAAGAGATCATCCTGGATGGCTGTCTCATGAACTACTATGCCAAGAAAGCCTGAATGGCTCCATCCATACATACTCAGCGCACATACACCACAGTCAAAACAACTGTAAATGCCGGAGGTTTCCATGGAAAAGATTCAAATGACCACGCCCATCGTGGAGATGGACGGCGATGAGATGACCCGCATCCTCTGGGGCTGGATCAAGGAAAAGCTGATCCTCCCCTTTGTGGATCTGAAAACAGAGTACTACGACCTGGGTCTGCTGCACCGCAACGAGACGAAGGATCAGGTGACGGTGGATGCCGCCAATGCCACCCGGAAATATGGAGTGGCCGTCAAGTGCGCCACCATCACCCCCAACAAGCAGCGCATGGAGGAGTATCCCCAGCTGACGGAGATGTGGAAAAGCCCCAACGGCACCATCCGCTCCATTCTGGACGGTACCGTGTTCCGCACGCCCATCCTGATCGACGCCATCAAGCCCGTGGTGAAAAACTGGAAAAAGCCCATCACCATCGCCCGTCACGCCTATGGTGACGTGTACAAAAGCGTGGATTTCCACACCGATGAGCCGGGCGAATGTACCATGACATTCCGGGGCGCCTCCGGAAAAGAGCAGACTGTGGTGGTCCAGAAGGTGGATGGCCCCGCCGTGTGGCAGGGAGCCCACAACAAGGATTCCTCCATCCGTTCCTTTGCCCGGGCCTGCTTCCAGTACGCCATCGACACCAAGCAGGATCTGTGGTTCTCCACCAAGGACACCATCGCCAAGATCTATGACGGGGACTTCAAGCAGATTTTTGAAGAGGAGTATGAGAGCCGGTACAAGGCGGAATTTGAAAAGCTGGGCCTCACTTACTTCTACACTCTTATTGATGATGCCGTGGCCCGGGTCATCCGCAGCGAAGGCGGCTACATCTGGGCCTGCAAGAACTACGACGGCGATGTGATGAGCGATATGGTCTCCACCGCCTTTGGTTCTCTTGCCATGATGACCTCCGTACTGGTTGCCCCGGACGGCACTATGGAGTTTGAGGCCGCCCACGGCACCGTTACCCGCCACTATTACAAGTACTTAAAGGGGGAGGAGACCTCCACCAACCCCATTGCCACCATTTTCGCCTGGTCCGGCGCGCTCAAGCGCCGGGGCGAGCTGGACAAGCTGCCCGAACTGACCCGCTTTGGAGAAAAGCTGGAAGAGGCCTGCTACGACACTCTGAACGCCGGGATCATGACCAAGGATCTGGTGAACCTGGTGGAACCCGGATTCGCCGCCACGGCAGTGACCAGCCGGGAATTCCTGGACGCAATTGCCGAACGGCTGACTCATAATTTGGCATAATTCTTTATAAAAGGCGAAAACACCCCGCGTATCCACAGAATACGTGGGGTGTTTTCTTTATGAATACAAACACGTCGGCCGGATGGAGTCATAATACCCCGACTGCAGCAGCGGTACCTAGGTCCGTTCTGTGGCAATGGTGGTGCCGCCCTCCGGTTTCAATCCGAAAGACTGCATATCCTCTGTGATATAGAACATCCGCTCCACATCCACAGAGAGGAACACCTCCCGACCAGTAATACTGGATATCCTGCCAGCTCAGTGCAACAAAACCGGCCCGCTCCCGCAACAAACGCTGTGTGGAACGGACCGGTTTTCAAACGCGGACTGGGTTCAGTTGGATGCCTGGACGGCCTGGGTCTTGCGGGCAAAGCGGACCATGCCCGTCCGGTCCAGTGCCACCATCACCGCCGGGATAAACACCAGCTGAAGGATGATGCCGGGAACAGCCGTCAAAAATGCGCCGGAGATAAACAGCTGCCAGGTGAACGCCTGACCGGACACGCCAGAGAGCACCACCATCACCGCACCCCAGACGATGCGGCCGCCCACCATGGCGATCAGCAAAGAGCGGTAGAGCGCCACCACGCACTGCCACTTGGAGTGCTTGTAGAGCGCACCGGCGATCATGCCGTAAGCCGCCATCTCAAAGGCCATGGCAAGACCGGTGGGGAAAATCGGAGGCATGCCGAACATCACATACCGCAGCAGCGGCAGGACAAAGCCCACCACGCCGCCATACTGCCAGCCGCAGATCAAGCCGCACAGCAGCACAGGCAGATGCATGGGCAGCAGCATGCTGCCGATCTGGGGGATCTGGCCGGTGAAAAAGGGCAGGACAAGGCCGATTGCCATAAACATGGCGGACAGGACCAGGTTCCAGATGTAGGTCTTCAGATTTTTCTCTTTCATGGGGAAACTCCTTCTCAAAAAGTCTTTCTGCGCGCCTCTTCTGAGGGTGCTTTCGCCTTCATGGCTTTTTTCGGAGTGCCGGGGGTGTTTGCCGTCTTCTGACGGCTGCTTCATGATTCAAAAAACGTGGAGGTATCCAGGCGCAGAACGTCGGCTTCTTCAATGCCGCAGCTGCGCAGATACCGTTCCTCCGCTGGAATCCAGCAGGTCAAAAAGGTCTGATAATACGCTCCTTCCCGCGCCTGCAGGCGTCGGGCCTGCTCCTCCCTGGAGCAGGTCAGAAACAGCTTCAGATCATATTGACCGGTCAATTCCGGGTGATGAGAATAACTGCCCTCCACCACCGTCAGCGGACGGCGGGGCAAGGGCTGTGCTTCCCGAAGAGTCTGGCTTCGGCAGTCAAAGGGACGATAGAAAACCGTCTCTCCCCGCCGGGCGGGCAGCAGCACCTCTTGGCGAAAACGGGAGAGGTCCATATTGCCGCCGGGGATCTCTGTCCAGTTTTCCGGGCGGTCGGCAATGGGCAGGTAAAAATCGTCCATATGGACGACATTGCAGTCAAACAGCCGCCCCAGCAGCTTGCCAAGGCCGCTTTTGCCGCTGCCGGAGCGTCCGTC
>FR890946.1:7471-11491 GCA_000436875.1 Oscillibacter sp. CAG:155
GCCCGCCCCCAGCCACCACGGCTCGTCCCTTTCCCGCCAGCAGCCGCCGGATCGCCAGCAGCGCAGGGAAATAGTGGGCATAGTCCGCCGCCAGCACCCGGTAGTGGGGCTGGTAGGCCGCCCGAAACGCTTCGCTGTGGTGGACTGCCGGACAGCCCTGGGCCTCATACGATGCAAGCCACTCCTCCATGCCGGGAACCGGCTGGTCCCGCAGCACATCCAGACGCTCCGCCAGTTCCTTCGGCGTGCCGGAATGTTCCCGGGCGGTCCGGCAAAACAGTTCCGCCGTCAGCGCTGCCGCCTCCGGGTCCCAGGGGCCTGCCAGATGCAGCCGGCAAAGCCCGTTTCCAATCGGCTCCGCCCACGGTCCGCCGGACGCAGATGGAGGAAGCGTCATCCACTCCTCCCGCAGCCGCTGGCCAACCTGCCAGGTGTCCTGCACCAGATGCTCCGGTCCAAACACATTCTGATAGGCCAGCTTGCCGTAATCCTGGGGCGTCATGGCCGGATAGCGGGCAGCATGCTCCTTCAGGACAGATTGAAAGCGGTCTTGCATGGAAACGCTCCTCCCGGTTCTGTCTCAAATTTTCATCACGAGGAGTATTATACAAAAAAAATGCGCCTTTTGCAACTGTAATCCCAGAAAAACGGCTACAAGGCAGACGAGTCCGTGTCATTTTTCTCTGTGGAAGTCTCGTCCAGCTCCTGCAGCGCCGCCAGTGTGGCAAGTGTAGTCCCCAGTTGGGTGAAAATTAGGGCGCTGCGGGTCAGCTCCTTTGAATCCATGCATTTCGCCATAGCCATAGCCGTGGCATACACGCCGGCAGTCCACTCAAAGGCGTCCATCCGCTCCCCCTCCCCTCGCCAACAGTCTATGAACCCGGACGCCAGTTTACTCTGCCGGATGTTGTCCCAATTCCCGGGAAACGTCTCATCAGCCTCCGATTCGAAGAGACAACGGCCGGATCACCGTGTTTTCGGTTGGAAACAGCTGCCGGATCTGACAGGTTTTGTGGGTTGCCGCTGCCGGAAAAGTTCCGTATCATGTTACCAGGCATCGGCTGTCCGTCCGCCGGACGGTCCTGCCAAAAAAGTGAAAGGACGAGACGACTTGAAACGAAAGCTATTATGCGCTCTGCTGGCCGCCGCTTCCCTGACCTGCGCCATACCGGTTCAGGCAGCCGCCGCGTCAGAGCGCACAGTACCGGTACAGGTAGATGGGGAGATTCTCTCCGGCACCTCCACGCTGCGGGCCGGCGTTACATACGTTCCCCTGCGGACCCTGCTGGAGACCTTCGGCGGATGGGACGTCTGGTGGGACGCCCAGAACAAGGAGGCCAAGGCCACCGCCGACGGGTTCCATGTCACCGCAGACCCCGCCGACGGCACCATTACCGTCAACGGGATCACATACCTTGGCATTGTCTATGTACAAAATGGCCGCACCTATGTGCCGCTGCGGCTGCTGGTAACTCAGTTGGGCGGCGGCGTATCCTGGGACCCTTATCTGGGCGGTGCCGCGGTCTCCTCACCAGAAGCGGATTATGACGCATCGGACCTGTACTGGCTCAGCCGCATCATCAGCGCTGAAAGCCGGGGAGAATCACTGCAAGGCCAGATCGCCGTGGGCAATGTGGTTCTCAACCGGGTGGCGGATGACGCCTTCCCGGACACCATCCCTGCCGTGATCTTTGACCGTAAACACGGAACACAGTTCCAGCCGGTGGACAACGGCACGGTTTATCAAAGCCCTACCGCCCTCTCCACAGAGGCCGCCCGGCAAGTTCTGGACGGAGAGGTGGTTTTGGAGGATGCGCTTTACTTCTATGCCCCCGCCCTGTCCCAGGGCACCTGGATCAACGCCAACCGGACCTACCTCACCACCATCGGCTGTCACCGCTTCTATCTGTGAACGGGGCTGCGGATTGACTTTTGCGAAAATGGGGCATACAATAAATGCATCTTGACAACAAAGGAGACTGTTACATGCTGTTTTCCGATCGTTCCCGCAGCCACTACCGTAATGCCCCCGTCCATGAGGTCATCTGCCAGCTGCGGTTCCCCACCATTCTCACCATCAACAGCGTGGAGCCCGCTGATTTCCAGGATGCCATCCGGGAGGACTTCCCGCAGTACGCACGCCGGCAGGACATTGCCGCGCCGAAAGTCACCGGTCTGGGCGGCCCCAATCCCAAGGTGGAGCAGCAGCCTCCGATCACCAATTATAATTTTCTCTCCGCAGACGGTGTGTGGAAGCTGAACCTGACGGAGAACTTTATCGCCCTGTCCACCCTGCGCTATCCCGGGTGGGAGGAGTTTGCCCGTCAGCTGGACAAGCCCCTCGCCTCCTTCATCCGCATCTACCATCCCTCCTTCTTCCAGCGGGTGGGACTGCGGTACGTCAATATCGTCTCCCGCTCCCGGTTAGGGCTGGAGGATGCCGACTGGGCAGACCTGTTTGCCCCCGCTTACACCGGGGCGCTGCGGGAGGAGGACGTTCGCGAAGACGCCTTCACCCTCTGCTCCTGCGATCTGCAGGTAAAGCTGGACTCCAGCTGTCAGGCCAAGATCCACGCCGGTCCCGGCCGCATCAAGAACAACGCCCCCGGCGCCACTCAGGACCCGGAGGTCAAGTTCATCTTTGACATGGATCTGTCCATGGGCGGTAATGTGCCCTGCACGCTGGCCGCCGGTGCGCTGGAAACCCTTCACGCCCATTCCACGAGACTGTTTGAAGGGGCCATTACGGACCAGCTGCGCACAGCCATGGACCCGGAATAATCCCTGAATAAACGCGGAAAATCCCCCGGATGATGAATCATCCGGGGGATTTTTCTGTCAGCTCTCTGCGTCAAAGCAGATGCTTCCCTTTTTCTGCTTGGCCTGATAAAGGGCTGCATCCGCCCTCTGCAGCAGATGGGACGGTCGCTCCCCCGTTTCAAAACGCGCGATACCGATGCTGACGGATACCGGTCGGCAGGTCTTATGGACGCTCTCCTCCGCAAAGCGCGTTTGAATCTCGCAGCAAACCTGTTCCGCCTCTTCCCGGGAGCAAGTGTAAAACAGCATGCAAAATTCATCTCCGCCGAAGCGGAAGGCCTGAATCCGATCCGTCTCGACCGCCTTCAGCACACCGCCCAGCGCTTTTAGGTAGTCATCGCCCCGATAATGGCCATAGGTATCATTGAGCCGTTTAAAGTCATCCAGATCCATCATTGCCAAAAACACCTGGCAATCCGCCGCCCGGTCTTCCAACCGCCGAAACGCCTCCCGCAGGGCCTGCCGATTCCACACGCCCGTCAGTGCGTCGGTAAGGGACTCCATATGGTATTTTTGACGCTGGCGCTCCAGGTCGATGCTGACATTGTTTTTTTCCCGCTCGATGCGGATCAGAAATGCACAAATCCCATAAAAGAGGGTCAGCAGCAGCAGGGACAGTATGAAATCCACAAAGGCATTGTTGCTGTCCCATACGCCGCCCCGCACCGGGTCCCAAAAAATCAGCAGGTCAGAGACGGCTTTTCCCGCGAGACACAGTACGCTGACCAGCCCCGTTAAAAGCTGATCGGCATAGACCACCGTCACCAGCATCGGGATGGCAAATGCCAGCAGCAGCGAGTTCCATGTGGCATGGATGGTATAGAGGACAAATGCCATGACGGTCATCAGCAGAGAAAGCCCATAGATCTTTTTTCTCTCGGAAAAGGGCCCCCGCATCAATATCGTCGCCAGGAAACTCAGCACCAGATTACAGCCGGCAGGAACCACAAGGTACTTGACCAGGTACCAACCCGCAGAGGTTTTCACCACGTTCAGCTCCCAAAGTACGAAAAACATTCCCGCTTCCAGCGCTGTGGCCACCACTACCAGAGCCAGCATCAGCCGATACTGCATATGCAGCCATTTGTCATCAATACGCCGGTATGCGCTCTGGATCTGTTCTACATGATAATGCTTTTTACCGTCCACCAACACTCCCCCCTTCGCATCGATTCCGGCCACCTGCAACAGCCCACGTCT
>FR890946.1:11587-38032 GCA_000436875.1 Oscillibacter sp. CAG:155
CGATCTTCTCCTTGAGCTCATTGAGATACATCCAGCGCTCCGTCTTCTCTTCCAGCTGCTGCTCCAATTCCGTCTGGCGGGCCTGAAGCTCCTGAAGCTTCACGTAATCGCTGCCGCAGCGCTCCTGGGCCGCCTGACATTCCGCCACCTGCGCCTCCAGCGCCGCCAGCTCATCATCGATGGTCTCAAATTCCCGCTGTTCCTTGTACGAAAATTTCAGTTTCCGCTCTCTGGGCCGCTCCGGTGCGGAGGCCTTCGGCCTTTCCGGCGCCGCGGCCCGCTCCTCCGCCTGCCGCTTGGCCGCCCAGTCCGACCAGTTGCCGGTGTACCGCCGGATCTCCCCGCCGGTGCGGACTTCAAAGATCGACTCCGCCAGCCGGTCCAGGAAAAAGCGGTCATGGGACACAGCCAGAATGGGACCGGGAAAACCCTGAAGATAATCTTCCAGGATGGAAAGGGTCGTAATGTCCAGATCGTTGGTGGGCTCGTCCAGCAGCAGCACATTGGGCGCCGCCATCAGGATGGACAGCAAATACAGCCGCCGCCGCTCTCCGCCGGAGAGCCGGCCGATGGGCACAGACTGCAGGTCCCCCGGGAAGAGAAAACGCTCCATCATCTGGTTTGCGGAAAAGGTTCCCTCGTCCGTCTCCACTTCATCTGCGATGTCGTGGATAAAGTCATAGACCCGCTGGTTCAGGTCCAGCTCCCGTCCCTCCTGGGAGAAGTGGCCGATCTTGACGGTTGTGCCGATAGATACGCTGCCGCTGTCCGGCGCCAGTTCCCCGGCGATCAAATGCAGCAGTGTGGATTTTCCGGCGCCGTTGTGGCCCACGATGCCGATCCGGTCCCCCCGCAGAAGATGATAGGAGAAATGATCCACCACGGTTTTGCCGTCAAAGGACTTTGTGACGTCGTCCAGTTCAATGATCTTTTTCCCCAAACGGCTGGAAGCCGCGGCCAGCTGCACGGTGTCATCCGTCTCCGGCGCATCCTGGTCCCACAGGGCCTCGTATCGGGCGATCCGCTCCTTGGATTTGGTGGACCGGGCCCGGCAGCCCCGCATGATCCACTCCCGCTCCACCCGGAGGATGGACTGGCGCTTGCGCTCACTGGCCTCGGCCATTTCCGCCCGCTGCTCTTTCAGCTCCAGATACTTGGAGTAATTGGCCTCGTAGTGGTACAGCTTTCCCCGGCTCAGCTCCGTGATATGGTTGACCACCCGCTCCAGAAAATAACGGTCGTGGGTCACCATGATCAGCCCGCCCTTGAAGCGGCGGAGCCAGTCCTCCAGCCAGGCCACCATCTCACTGTCCAGATGGTTGGTGGGCTCGTCCAGGATCAGCACGTCCGCCGGACTCAGCAGCGCCGCGGCCAGCGCCACACGCTTGCGCTGGCCGCCGGAGAGAGTGCCGACTTTCTGTTCAAAATCCGGCAGCCCCAGCCGGTTGAGCATGGACTTTGCCTCATATTCGTTCAGGGCCCGGAACTCCGCCGGGAAGTGGAGAAACACCTGCTCCAGCACAGTGGCATCATCCTGCATCACCGGGTTCTGGGGCAGGAAACTCACCTGCACATTGGGATTGCGGGAAATGGTGCCGTCGTCCGGCTCCGTGACGCCGGCCAGGACTTTCATAAAGGTGGACTTTCCGGTGCCGTTGATACCGATGACGCCGGTCTTGTCCCCTTCGTTGAGATAAAAGTTGACATCATCCAGCAGCTGGCGGCTGCCGAAATTGATAGAGAGATGTTCCGCGGATAACAGCATGAATGGCCTCCTGGTGATTGATGTTATAATTTTACCACAAACCGCACTGAACCGCAATCTGGCAGCCGCCGGTACCGCCTTTTCCTTTTGCCGGTTTTGTGGTATGCTGGTTCCATTGCGAAAGGGGGCTCCGCCATGGAGACTATTACAAAAATCATTTCTCCGCAGCAGGATGGCGCCACCGTCCGCCACATTCTGAAGGCAGAGCTCCACTTCTCCACCCATGCGGTAGCCCGCCTGACCCGGGCAGAGCGCGGGATTCTGGTCAATGGCCGCCGGGCCCGCACAGTGGACCTTCTCCACACCGGCGACGTCCTCACTGTGGAGACCGGCGATCACCGCCCACCCCGGGTACAGCCCGTTCCCGGTGACTGGCCCCTTCCCGTCATCTGGGAGGATGGTCATTTATTGGTGGTGGACAAGCCCGCCGGGATGACCGCCCATGCCTCCAATTTTCTGCCGGACACCCCTACTGTGGCCGGGGCTCTGGCCTTTTCCCGGGGGACAGATTTTATCTTTCACCCGGTCAACCGGCTGGATAAAGGCACCACCGGACTGATGGTGATCGCCAAAAGCGGATATGTCCACGATCTGCTGCGCCGCAGCCTTCACACAGACCGCTTCCGGCGGGAATACCTGGCGGTGTGCGTCGGCACGCCCCCTGCCCCTTCCGGCACCATCGACGCCCCTATCGGACGGGATGAGACCTCCACTGTCCGGCGCTGTGTCCGTCCGGACGGCGCCGCAGCGGTCTCCCATTATCAGGTGCTGGCCGTCCGGGACGGCCTCACCTTGGTGGCACTTCTGCCGGAGACCGGCCGAACCCATCAGCTGCGGGTCCATATGGCGTCCATTGGCTGTCCGCTGGCCGGTGACTGGCTCTATGGTACGGAAGACCCAAACCTGATCGTCCGGCCTGCGCTGCACTCTCACCGCCTGACGCTGACCCATCCCGTCACCAGCGAACGTCTGCACCTGACCGCCCCGCCGCCGGCAGACCTGATCCGGCTCTTTCCGGACCTTGCGGCTGCCAAGAAGTCACCTTTTTGAACCAAGCGGAGCGGAAACTCAGCGGCGGCAGGCAGACTCTGCCTACCCAACTGCAAGCAAAAAGACATTCCCTGTTTTGGGCGCCCCGGGCGGTCCAAAACAGGGAATGTTTTCTTTAAATCCGTTTTTTCGCCGAATGTCATTCTCACATCTCAGCTCAGCCTGCAAAGCGCGTTCGGGTCAGTCATCGTGCGGCTCCTCCTGTTCCGGCGGAAGGGGATGCCAGGCGGACGGATCTTTATGACGGGTGAAAAGGCGCCTGACCAGCCCCAGCAGAGACTCCACCAGATGGAACCAGAGTCTGCCGAACACAAACACCGCAACCAGCACCACCAAAAATGCGCCGACCGCTCCCAGTGACATGGGACCACCTCACTTTGTGGCAAACCGGTTCATGAAGAAATCGGTGAAGGCCGCCAGTTCCTCCTCCTGGGATACGTAGATATACAGGGATTCGTCATCCAGCCAGTCGTAGGCATTGATGCCGATATAGCCCTTTTTATCCGGATAGATGATGAATGCGTCGGTGGGATACTTATTCCGGTAGGCTTTCAGGAGCTCAGAGCGGCGGTAATAGGTGGGATCGCCGCAGCCGGAGAGGTCCGGGACCGTGGGCACCACCACAATGGTCTGCGTGGATTCGTTCCAGCCCACGATCAGATTGCCGATCTTCGTCTTGCTGCCATGGACGAATCCGTAATTGAACCGGGCCACATCCTCCGTGTAACCAAAAATCAGCCGGTAGCTGTCTCCGTTTTCCACCGCCTGATTGAAAAGCAGGCGCATCTTTTTGGCATTGGCATTGCTCTTTTCCATGTCCACTTCCGGCCCCTTGAACAGTTTGCTGAAAAGTCCCATACTCGTTTCCTCCTGAAATTAGATGGTTTTTTATCACTGCCGCCATTTCCCAATGGGATATGACGTTAGCTGCGTCAAAGCGGTTTCCATATCGGCAGGCCCGATTTCCCCGGAAGAGATAAACGAATCTCTTTCCTGAACAGCCCCCCGTCTCCTGCTGCGTTCCTCTTCCGGAGGACATTTCCCACTCCAAACGGGAATGCCGTTCCACATCCAAACAAATAAAGATGATATTTTAGTTTTGTATTTATTTGAAAGAAAAAATAGCCCGCCTGAACAGATGTCCGCGGCAAGTGGTCAGGCGGGTTTGTGGGAACAGTCCTCACACGGGGCAGCCTTCCGGCTCCCGCAGCGTCTCCAGGCAGTTGACAATGGAATCGATCTGAAACGCCACGGTCTCATCGGCAGCCTCCGGAACGAACAGCGGCAATGTCTCCGGGATCGCCCGGCGGACGATCATAGCCGTCAGGCTCAAATTAGTGAAAAGGGCAATTCGTTTCTTATCCGCTCTGATCCCGAAACACTCCAGAATCTTGCCGAACAGCTGGGCCTGTTTTTCCCGGAAGACCTGATTGCTCTCCGGCGACAAGCGCCGGAAAATCAGCTGCTGTTCCTCAATGGTCAACACGGCAATTCCGTTTTTCTCACCGTAGCAGCAGGCATGCAGAAAGGTCCGTACCCCCTCCCGCCAGGTAAGGCTGGGATTCTCCATGAGCTTTCGGGCATAGGCCAGAATCCGGGGCTGCTGAAGATAGAGGGTCTCCACAATCAGATCTTCCTTTGTGGGAAAGAAGGAATAAAAGAATGTCCGGGAGATGCCCACCTTTTTGTAGATCTGTTCCACCGTGGTGTGCTGAATCCCCTGCCGTGCCATCAGCTCCAGCGCTGTAGTGAGCAGCTCCTCCCGGATTCGCTCCCGGTCTTCCTCTGAATATGCAACCTTCGGCATCCGGCATCCCCTTCCAATAAAATCATTTTCAAAAATTTATCTTTATTTTATCATGCCATTTTAAAGAATACAAGAGGGTATAATATGGACAGCACAGGGGGCACCAGACGCCATTCCATGACCGGATGCTCTTCACGCAGCAAAAAAGCATGCAGACGCAGCGGCTGCATGCTTTTTCAGATATGACGTTTCTTTTCTTGCAGCAAATGCAGACAGCCTTCCCTGCGCCCCGGCCTGTTTCGCTTACTTTTTGTCCCGAACCTGGTCCAAAATGATGTGCAGCGCTCGCTCTCTGCCGATGCGGGAGATATTCAGGCAAAGATCGTAATTCTCCGCCGCGCCCCACCTGCTGTCCGTGCGGCTGTTGTAATAGGCGGCACGCATTTTCTCCATTTTGCGGATTTTCTGCTCTGCCTGCGCCGGGGTGATCTGGTCCCGCTGGCTCACATGCCGGATTCGCCGGTCCATATCATCCATCACAAAAAGGCGCAGCAGATTGGGCCGATCCCGCAGCACATAGTCCGCGCAGCGGCCCACAATGATGCATCCGCCCTTGTCCGCCACGGATAAAATGGCTTTTCGCTGGGCATCCCACCCCAGCTCTTCCAAAGAGGGCTGTCCGGTCAGTGTGCAGGTCCCCATCACTAGGGAATACAGCAGACTGTTGGTGACCCGCTCATCCTCCTGATTCAGGAACTTCTCACTCAATCCGCTGAGCTTTGCAGCTTCAGAAAGCAGTTCCTTATCATAATAGGGGATCTGCAGTTCTTTGGACAGGCGCTTGCCCAGCTCCCGGCCGCCTGCGCCGAACTGACGGCCAATGGTAATGATTTCATTCATAACAGTTACCCTCTTTCCATCTGTAAATTCATTTTGCCAAATACCCTCACCATCATCGCCACTGCTACCAGGAAGGAGACGATGTCCGCAATTGGGCCGGAATACAGCGGCCCCACAACGCCCAGATCAAACACCCCGGGCAGTATCAGAATCAGCGGCACGCTCAAAATGAAGTCCCGTAGCAGAGAGAGTGTCATGGACATGATCGGCTTTCCCAATGCCTGAAGGAAAATACTGGTGGATTTTTGCACACAGCAAAGGAGCATCATGGAGAGGAAAATGCGGAAAGACATGGCCGCAAACTGATTGTAAAGGTCTCCTTCGCTGCCGAACAGGCGGATGATCTGCACAGGGAAAAGCTCAAAGCACACCGTTGCCACCGCGCCGATCACAATCTCAGCCACCAGCATGGTCCGGTAGATCCGTTTGACCCGGTGCAGGTGTCCCGCGCCGTAGTTATATCCCACAATGGGCTGGCAGCCGGCGGCGATGCCCACCACGAAGGCAATGACGATCTGGAACACCTTCATGACGATGCCCACCACCGTCATGGGGATGTCTGCTCCGAACTCGGACTGGGCGCCGTACTTGATCAGGGTGTTGTTCATCACGCCCATGATGACCACAATGGAAAGCTGGGTCAGAAGGCTGCTGATTCCAAGGGGCAGTACTCTCCCCAGCAGCGCCCCATGCAAGCGGAAACTGCCCTTTTGCAGGCGGAAGGACTTGGTGTGAAACAGGTAATAAACCACCAGGGCCGCGGAGACGATCTGCCCCACAATGGTGGCCAGAGCGGCGCCGCCCACACCCCAGTGCAGCAGGAAAATGGCCACCGGGTCCAGAATCAGATTGATGATGCAGCCGACCACCGTAGAGATCATGGCAAACTTGGGATTTCCATCGGCGCGGATAATGGAGTTCATGCCGTTGGTGAACACGAAGAAGGGGATTCCGATAACAATAATGTTGAAGTACTCCCGCACATAATCCACATTTGCCTCTGTAGCGCCGAAGACTGCCAGGATCGTGTCCCGGCCGCCGTAAAACACCGCCACCAGCAAAATACTCACGAGGATCATCAGCACCACAGCGTTGCCCACGCTGCGGTGGGCACTCTCCGCGTCCTGCTTTCCCTGACAGATGCTCAAAAAGGCCGCGCAGCCGTCGCCGATCATCAGCGCCAGCGCCAGGGCAATGATGGTAATGGGGAACACAACATTGGTCGCGCCGTTCCCCAGATACCCCACGCCCCATCCGATGAACACCTGGTCAACGATGTTGTACAGGGAGGATACCAGCAGGGACAACACGCACGGAACTGCGAATTTCATCATCAATTTTCCGATGGGTGCCTGGGCTAAATACTGATTTGTCTGCTCTTCCACAATGGTTCTCCTTTCAAAATACGGCGGTAACCAAAGCGAAGCATCTCGCTTTGATTACCGCCAAGCAGTAGTATTTTAACAAAGGCACGCTTATTTCGTAATAGTCCACTTTTTACAAAGATTTTTCCAGTTTTTCCCTGTGAAAATTGGTGGATTTTATAGTCAATTCTTTCTGGCGGTAAAACCCCGGGGCCTGTTTCAAACAGGCCCCGGGGCTTTCTGCACGTTTTGGTTTTCCTACGCTTTCAGCAATCTTTTTCTACAAAAACACGCTTCATCAAACCGCAGTGTGGAAGGTTCTCCGAATCACCTCTTCCTGCTGCTCCCGGGAAAGGCGGTTGAAATTCACCGCATAGCCGGAGACCCGGATAGTGAGGCTGGGGTACTTCTCCGGGTGTTCCATGGCATCCACCAGCGTCTCCCGGTTGAGGACGTTCACATTCAGGTGGTGAGCCCCCTGACTGAAATAGCCGTCCAGAATGGCCACCAGATGCTCCTCCCGCTGGGCCTCGTCCTTCCCCAGGGCGTCAGGGACGATGGAGAAGGTGTTGGAGACGCCGTCCTGGCACACGTCCCGGTACGGGATCTTGGCCACGGAGTTGAGACTGGCCAGGGCACCGTTCACATCCCGGCCGTGCATGGGATTGGCGCCGGGAGCCAGGGGCTCGCCCAGCTTGCGGCCGTCCGGCGTGGAGCCGGTTTTCTTGCCGTACATGACATTGGAAGTGATGGTAAGCGCGGAGAGGGTGTGGATCGCGTTGCGGTACAGGGGGTGCTTTTTCAGCTCGTGGGAGAAGGTCCGCACCACATATACCGCCTCGTCATCGGCCCGGTCATCGTCGTTGCCGTACTTGGGAAACTCGCCTTCCGTGACGAAATCCACAGCGATTCCCTGCTCGTTGCGAATGGGGCGCACCGTTGCATAGCGGATGGCAGAAAGCGAATCCGCCGCAACAGAGAGACCGGCGATGCCAAAGGCCGTGAGCCGCTCCACATGGGTGTCGTGGAGGGCCATCTGGCTGGCCTCGTAGGCGTATTTATCGTGCATGTAGTGGATAATGTTCACCGTGTCGGCGTAAAGTTCCGCGGCATAGGCCAGGACCTTGTCGTAGTTGGCCCGGACCTTTTCATAGTCCAGCACCTCGTCGGTGATGGGCTCGATGCCGGGGACGATGGTGGTGCCGTAGCGCTCGTCCACGCCGCCGTTGATGGCGTACAGCAGGCACTTGGCGATGTTGCACCGGGCACCGAAGAACTGCATCTGCTTGCCCACCCGCATGGCGGAGACACAGCAGGCGATGGCATAGTCGTCACCATAGACCGGCCGCATCACGTCGTCGTTTTCGTACTGGATGGAGTCCGTGGCAATGGACATCTTGGCGCAGTAGCGCTTGAAGGGTTCCGGCAGGTGCTCGGACCAGAGTACGGTGAGGTTGGGCTCCGGCGCGCTGCCCAGATTGGTGAGGGTATGGAGGCAGCGGAAGGAGTTCTTTGTCACCAGGGTTTTGCCGTTGATGCTCATGCCGCCGATGGACTCGGTGACCCAGGTGGGATCGCCGCCGAAGAGCTCATTATACTCCGGGGTGCGCAGATGGCGCACCAGACGCAGCTTGATGATAAACTGATCCATCAGCTCCTGGGCGCCTTCCTCGGTGAGGATGCCCCGCTCCAGGTCCCGCTGGATATAGATGTCCAGGAAGGAGGAGGTCCGGCCGAGAGAGGTGGCAGCGCCGTTGTTTTCCTTGATGCCGGCGAGATACGCCATATACAGGAACTGCACCGCCTCATGGGCATTTGCGGCAGGCTGAGAGAGGTCCACTCCATACCGGGCAGCCATGGACTTCATCTTTCCCAGAGCCCGGATCTGCTCCGCCACTTCCTCCCGCAGACGGACGCGGTCCTGGTCCATGGGGCCGTCCAACTCCTCCAGATCCTGCTGCTTGAAGGCCACCAGCCGGTCAATGCCGTAAAGAGCCACCCGGCGGTAATCTCCGATGATGCGGCCACGGCCGTAGGCATCGGGCAGCCCGGTGAGGAGCCCTGCGTGGCGGGCATCCCGGGTACGCTTGGGATAGGCATCAAAGACGCCCTCGTTATGGGTCTTACGGTACTCACCGAAGTGCGCGGCGATCGCAGGGTCCAGCTCGTAGCCATACTGCTCCAGAGCGGATTTGGCCATCCGGGTGCCGCCGTAGAGGTTCACGATGCGCTTGAGCGGTGCATCGGTCTGCAGCCCCACAATGACCTCATTTTCCTTGTCAATGTAACCGGGGGCAAAGTTGTCGATGCCGCTGATGATGTGGGTCTCCACATCCAGGACGCCCTTCTTGAGCTCCTGGAGCAGCAGCTCCTCACACTTTTTCCAAACCTTTTGGGTGCGCTGAGTGGGACCGGCCAGGAATCCTTCGTCGCCGTCATAGGGGGTGACGTTCTTCTGGATGAAGGAGCGCACGTCCACCGTCCGCTGCCACTGACCACCCTGAAATCCGTCCCACTGGGGGTATGCCATCATGCCCATTTTGTAATCCTCCTCATTTCGTATCCTTGTTTCAAGTGCAGGAGATCTTCGTCCGATCAGGCACGCTGGTTCCAAGTCCGAAACCACTTTTCTTCCAGCGCAGCGCAGCGGGCCTTGTCCATCTCCGGGACGCCCTCCAGGGAGTAGGGACGACCCAACGCAGCGTACTTCTCCACGCCCATGGTGTGATATGGAAGCAGCTCCACCCGCTCCACCCGGGGCAGCGTCTCCACATAGTCCCGCAGCGCCGCCAGGTGCTCTTCTCCATCGGTGAGGCCGGGAACCACCACATGGCGCACCCACATGGGAACTCCCGCCTTCCGGACCGCCTCTGCAAAGGCTTGAGGCCGACGGATCTCACCGCCGGTGAGGGCGTGATAGGCATCCGGGTCCTCGTGCTTAACGTCGAAGAGCACCAGGTCGGTGTTGGCCAGGATGGCTTCATAGTCCCCCTTTCCTGCTCCGGCGGTATCCAGACAGGTATGGATGCCCGCCTGGTGAAGCCGCTCCAGCATTTCAGCGAGAAATTCCGGCTGCATCAGCGGCTCCCCGCCAGAAAAGGTCACTCCGCCGCCCCGCTTGAAGTACGGCCGAAAACGCAGGAGCCGTGCAGTCAGCTCCTCCGGTGTGACGGCCGTGCCGCCACCCTCCTGGGTGTCTGGGTTATGGCAGTACCGGCACCGCAGCGGACAGCCCTGCAAAAACACCACCGCCCGCACTCCCGGTCCGTCCACCAGTCCCATGGATTCCACGGAATGGATGTGTCCGGTCAAGGAGATCTCCTTTCCGCCCGGGCATAAAAAACACCGTCCGGGCACTTGAATGTGCCCAGACGGTCGGCAATTACAAAATCATACTCCACGTGGTTCTCCCACTTCCGTCAGTCATATGATCTGTTTTCAA
This sequence comes from Oscillibacter sp. CAG:155, assembly GCA_000436875.1. Lineage (GTDB taxonomy): Bacteria > Bacillota > Clostridia > Oscillospirales > Oscillospiraceae > Oscillibacter. The sequence continues at coordinate 21,856 of FR890946.1, forward strand.
CATACAACATTCGCCCCGCAGCTGTCAACGGAAAGTGAAAAGATCATACCATTTTCTCTATTTTGACAAAAGCTACCCTTCTGCCCCTTTCCCCGTTGTGCGGATTGCAGCACTACCATCCGCTGATACTGCCTTGTCCTCGTTTATGGAGGGAATTGACTCATGGGATGCTGCACAGTGGGATCCGCTGGCCAAGGTTTATAACCGTACCGTATTTCGAAGCGAAGTGTAAAAATACATGACCGCGCCTGGCCAGAAATGGAAAGGAGTGCTGGTCCTGCTGCGATTTTCGTGAAAATCTTTTCACTTATAATATCTCTGAAAATTAGAAAAGTCTCCAAATAAATATGAAATAAAAACATTAAGAAGTGTAGCTTATTCTATTGTTGCACAAAAAATGTAATCTGGATTTGTTTTAGGCATATAGAACGCATATTATATCCCCTTATGCTGATTTATCTGCTCTTCCACAATGGATCTCTTCTTAAAAATATAGCAGTAACCAAAGCGAATCATCTCTCTGATTACCGCCAAACAGTCGTATTTTACAAAGGCACGCTTATTGCGTGACAGTCCACTTTTTCCTTGAAAATTGGTGAATTTTCTGAACCAGGCAGTCATTCCCCGATTTTCGGCATAATGCCTCAGGATCGGGGATCGCACACCGCCGCGACAAACACTCCTTTGCCCAGGCTGCTTAAAAAGAAAACGACTCCTGGATTCCCGTCATTGTGCGGAATTCCGCAGTGGCATGTCCCAAGTGAAACATGCCAAGTTTTTTTCCCGTGGTCTCATTGTAGATTTGCTGCAGGAAAGGTGCAGCTGCAATGGCGGCATCGGCGATCTCATTGTCCGTCTCGAAAACCGCCTTGCCGTAATAGCGCAGGAATTCACGGTCCTTGCAGACGCAAAGTTCCACATTCGGATTTCCCTGCATCTGACGATAGACCGCCTTGAATGTACCGATGCCAAAATAGAGGTTGTCTCCAACCAGCATATGCAGACCGATCGGCCTGCATTTGGGCCGATCTCCATCAACTGTCGTCAGGTAAACGACGGGGGCTTCTTTGAGAAATTGCTCAACTTTTTCAATGTTCTTGATATCGTATCTCCTCAAACTATAATTCCAAAATCGCACATTGGTAGGTTCCAATCCGCTTTCCAGGCATTGGGATTCCCTCTGGTTTTCTCAGCAGCTGCGTGGGGGGAGACGTCAGCCTACCAACGTGGAACAGCCCGCTTATCGGCCGATTGGCAGAAAGCGGACTGTTCCACAAAGTAAAAAGAGGTAAATGGGGATTATTCCGGCTGCTTGACGCCTAGGATCTCCCGGGCTTCAGCTGCCGTTGCAACCTCTCTGCCTGACATTCGGCAGAGAGAAACTGCCTGTTTGACAAAGGACTCATTGGTGGCAGGGACACCTTTCTCCAGCCAGATGCCATCTTCCAGCCCCACCCGGATGCCGGTTGCGCCGGCGGCGAGGCCGGCCAGCATCATCGGCATATGCGCGCGGCCAATGCCGGTAATAGACCAGGTAGACCCCGCAGGCATGCAATCCAGCAGGAACGAAACGTTCTTGATTGTGCCATGCATCCCGCCGGGAATTCCCATGATAAGCTGGAAATGGCAGGGCGTTTTGAGAATTCCATCTTTGCAGCACTGGATCACGTTGTTGAACATGGCGGTATCGAAAATCTCAATCTCAGGTTTTGTGCCGGTTTCCTGACACACACGCCCCAACCGCTCCATCAAAGAGGGAGGATTGAAATAGACAAAGGTACCCCAGTTGATGGACCCGGGATTATAGGAGCACATTTCGGGGCGGATTGCCTCGATGTGGGCAGTTCTGAGCTCATCGCTGCCTGTTCCGCCGGTAGAGAGGTTGAGAATGGCGTCAAGGCCCTCCGCATTCAAGGCGGCCCGCGCAGCAGTATAGGCATCAATGAAACGCTGCGTTTCCATGCTTGCATGGCCTTCATCATCCCGGACATGAATATGGACGATGGCCGCCCCCGCCTTCACGCAGGCCACAGCGTCCCGTGCAATCTCCTCAGGGGTATAGGGAACCGCGGGATTCATCTGCTTAGTAGTACCGTTTCCAAGCAATGCAGCAGTTACGATCAGCTTGTTGTTCATGAAATGCATCCTTTCTTTCTGTGAAACTTGAATCAGACTTCCATCGCCAATTGATAACCGGCCAATACATCTTCCTGAATCCGCCCAACTTTTGCTGCATCCCCGATCACCCGGACATTGGGATGCCGGCCCTGAAGTGCAGCCGCGATCTTTCCGCAGGAGCGGACACCCTTGCACATGACGGCTTTATCGCAGGGCAATTCAAAAATCTCGCCGGTATCCACCTTCTGATAGACCACACGGTCCGTTCCGATCTTCAAGAGCTTTCTGCCGGTCATGATGACGGCGTTATCCTGCTGCAAAGAGCGCAGGATCTCTCCGATGACCACGCTGCTGCCGCCGCCGGAAGCGATCCGGGAAGATTCACCGATGATGGTGACCATGTTGCCCCGGGCCGTCAGATACTCTGCCGTCTCCAGACTGGTCAGGCCGGTGCCGAAAAGGACCACGCTCTGATTGGTCAGCTGACACTTGCCGGAGAGGATTTCCACAGGCGTAGTAAGCAGCGGGCCGTCAATTCCTTCCACCGGAGGCAGATACGGTTCAGAGCCTGTGGCATCCACTACCAAATAGGGCCGCAGCTTGAGGATCTCCTCCGGAGTGACGGCATGGTTCAGGCAGATGTCCACTTCCAGCTTCCGCAGCTGCGTTTCCTCATAGTCGATGAACCACTGCATCTTGTCCTTTTTGGGTGCCTGCGCTGCCAAATAGACCTGGCCGCCCAAGTGTCCCTCCTTTTCATACAGGCAGACCCGGAACTTGCGCTGTGCCAGAATTCGGGCACACTCCATTCCAGCGACGCCGCCCCCGACAATGACGCACAGGCGCCCGTCCCCGTTCTGAACGAGTTCTTTTTTTGCGTATTCTGCGCCGCACTCGGGATTCACGGAACAGAGGATGGTTCCGCCGGCTTTGATGCTGTCGATACAGCGGAGGCAGGAGATACACTTGCGGATATCTTCGGGATGTCCCGCGGCGGCTTTTGCGGGCCATTCAGGGTCCGCAAGGAAACTGCGTCCCATTCCCACAAAGTCCAGATACCCTTCGTTCAAAAGAGACTCAGCGTAGTCCGGATCTCGGATGACCGTAGTGGAAATCACAGGAATGTTCACCATGGTGCGAATGGCCTTGGCCAGATGACGGCGCCAGCCCTGCGGATAGGTGATGGGCTCCAGAGAATGAGAGCGCCCATTCTCCGTTCCGCCGACGGAGACACTGATGACATCCACCGTGTGCTGCTCCAAAAGCTGGCACAGTTTGAGATTTTCATCCAGATGATAACTCTCGTCGCCCATATAGTCCTCGGCTGAAACCCGGACGGAGATGGGATACGCACGGCCAACGGCAGCGCGGACGGCATCCACGATTTCCAAAAGCAGGCGGCAGCGGTTTTCAAAACTGCCGCCGTATTCGTCAGTGCGCTTGTTGAAGTAAGGGCTCAAAAACTCATGCAGAGGATAATGATGCGCCGCATGAATTTCAACACCATCAAAACCGGCTTTCTTTGCCAGGACAGCGGCACGGACAAAGTCCTGAACCAGTCCCTTCAGTTCGTCGTGTTCAAAAGCGCGGGCCTCCTGTTTCAGGAATTTGGATGTAATGCCGCTTGGACCGGGCAGTGGACGGCCTCCGTTGGCAGCGTTGGTGGAGATAACGCCGGGGTGGAGCAGCTGTGGGAAAATGGCGCATCCATACTGATGAATCGTTTGAGTCAGTTTCTGCAGCATGGGAAGCTGACTTTCATCCGTCAGCCAGATCTGGCGTGAGGACCGGCGTCCATGTTCACTGTTGACACAAGCCACCTCCGTGTAGATCAGGGCCGCCCCGCCTTTGGCACGTTCAGCATAGTAGGCGATAAACTCGTCGGTAATGGTGCCGTCGGTGTTGGCGAGACTGCATCCCATGGGGGTCATCACCAGCCGGTTCTTCAAAGTCAGTTGATTGATGCTTGCAGGAGAAAAAAGAGTGGGATATGGCATCATAATTTCCTCCGTGGTTGTTTGATGGTATCATCATAGCACATCAAAATTAGTAATACAATATTATAACATTATAAATTTAATCGCATACCACACAAAAAATAAGTTGGGAAATTATACGAAATGTAAAAAGCACGCAAATCCCCCGCCTTGACTTGCCGCGAAACCTCATAGTATAATTTATAAATAGTATCAGTGAAAAGAGTACAGGTGATTTTGTGAGCATTATCAATAAACGCAACGCCAGCCAGCTGATTGTGGATTACATTCTGGATCAGATCCAAAATGGCTATTTGAAAAAAGGCGACAAACTGATGACGGAGCACGAGTTCTCCGAATTGCTCGGCGTCAGCCGGATTCCCCTGCGGGAGGCCTTGTGTGCCCTGAGCACGGTGGGTATTCTGGAGTCTCGTCAGGGCGGCGGAACGTATGTCACGACCAAATGCGACCCCAGTGTATTGGGGCGGATGCTCTACGACTATGCCCTGCTGGAGAACGTAGACCTGAAGCAGGTGATCGACGTCCGAATCCTCTTGGAACCGGAGGCTGCCCGGCAGGCAGCCATTCAGGCATCCCAGCGGCAACGTGAGGAGATCTGGGAGATCGCAGAAGCATATCACCAGGTTTCTGAAAATTATTCCGGCGCAGAGCTGGATAACCAGAGAACGGTGGAATTAGACCAGAAATTTCATCAGCTGATTGCTAAGGCAAGCCATAATGATTTCCTCTGGATGATTCTGGCTGTTGCGGGGACCTCTTTCAGCGAACTGAACAACAGCAACTATCTGCTTACCAGCGACCACGGTGCGCAAAACCTGCATATTTTTGCACAGCAGCATATGGATATTGCCCAGGCAATTCTCCAGTCCGATGCAGCAAACGCATGCAAAAGCATGGAAAAGCATCTGCAGTTCATCAAGAAGGCTCACGTTGCAAATCCCGGCACTTGATGTTTCCCAGTGGGATTTTGCAGCTCTTAAAAAATGCCCAAAGGCTGGAAAATAACCAGTCTTCGGGCATTTTTTTGCTTTTCAGCTGTCCATTTCTGCCGGGACTTTGTCTGCCTGACAGCATTTGGCCGCAAAGCAGTCTCAATTTTCCTCCTTGCAAAGAGTCGGGTCTTCAGAATCCTGATACTGAGACAATGCAATGGCCAGCTGGTCCGGACAGGAGGTTCCCTTTTCCAGACACTGGATACCTTTGAGCTGTGCAATGGCATCCTCAGCCCGCATCCCCACCAGAAGACGGCTGAGCGCCTGTGTAAAACCGGGGCAGCCCAATACGAACTCCACAGACCGGATGATTCCGTGATCGAGTTCCAGTTTGATTTCTTTGGCACATGTTCCTTTTGTTTGATAGACCATTTTTTCTTCTCCTGTATCTGGCAATCTTCTCTCTGGTGCTGTATATTGTCAATATAGACCTTCCTATAATGGGAAAGTCAAGCAGAAACATTGGGAGGAAACGCAAGTGCAGGGATATCTTTCGATTGGTGATTTTGCCAGACTTCGAAACGTAAACCAGAAGTCGCTCCGCTATTACGAACGAATCGGCGCACTGATTCCCGCTTACACCGATCCGGACACCGGCTACCGATATTACGCACTGGAACAGCTGGTGGAGATGGATATGATCCTAATGTGTCTGGAGTTGAACATCCCCCTGCGGGATGCGGAACGCTACCGGGAGCCTGACCAGACACTGGACATCCGTCATCTGCTGGAGGATGGCCAGCGGCAGGCCCGGGAAAAGCTCGCGCATCTTCAAAATACCATGAAGCAGATGGAAGAAGCTCTCCACAGGATTGAGGAAAACGAACCCTATCAAAACCAAGACGGGGCCTATCCCCGGCATCTGCGTCGGCGGCTGATTCTGCGGGAACCCTTTACGCCATCCGGCGGAGAGCTGGGGTTTAAGCAGAGTTCCACCAGGATCTTTCTTCGTGGACAATCCCTGGGCCTGCTTCCGGCTTTTACCTTCCCCATCGGATTGATTGCCCGGCGGCATGGTGAAGCCATTCACACCGATATTTTCCTGGAAGTTCTCCAGCAGGCAGAGGACATTTCTGATTTGGAAGTGCTGCCGGAGGGAGATTACCTCTGTCAGCAAAAACCCACCCGGGAGTTGGAGCATGTGGATACTCTGATCACGGAATATTTTTCTCTGCATCAAAATGCACAGCAGCTCATCATTACCAACCTGACATCCGCACATTTTGATCTGAAGGGTCCATTGCTGGAATTACAGGAGCAAATTTAATTCCCAACCAGAAGCGCCGCCGGAATCTTTCCTGCGGCGTTCTTTCTAAAGAGGCCGTTCTTTGAAAACACGTTTCGCCTCTGTCTGCAAACTTTCTCTTGACCTTCCCATTATAGGAAAGTTTATAGTTTTATCCTGTGGGTTTTCCCGTCCAACACAGCATATAAGGAAAGGAACAAGAGAATGGAAACAACAAGAAATCCCCTGGGGTATGAGCCGGTTGGAAAACTGCTCCGAAAATTTGCTGTGCCGAGCATCATTTCCATGGTGGTCAGTACTCTGTATAATATTGTGGACCAGATTTTTATCGGCAGAGGTGTGGGCTATCTGGGCAACGGTGCAACCAACGTCATATTGCCCCTAACCGTGATTGCCCTGGCGCTGGGTCTGATGATCGGAGACGGCACCACCGCTTATTTTAGCCTGTGCCTGGGGCAGAAGGACACCCGGAGTGCCGCACAGGGCGTAGGAAACGCCATTACGCTGACCGTTGCAGTGAGTATCTTTTTAACCGTAGCGTCTTTGCTCTTTCTCAAACCCCTTTGTATCCTTTTTGGTGCAACTGACGCCACCATGCCATATGCACTGGAATACGGGTACATCATTGTACTGGGGTTTCCCTTTTACGCATTCGGTATGGGATTCAATTCTATTCTCCGCGCGGATGGGAGTCCGGTCTACGCCATGGTCGCCACGCTGAGCGGAGCCATTTTGAATACGATCCTGGACCCCATCTTTATTTTCGTCTTTCAGATGGGCGTCACCGGTGCGGCCATCGCCACCGTTCTGGGGCAGATTGTTTCCTGCGTCATCACCCTGTTGTATCTGCGGAAATTCAAATGCATCATCCTCACAAAAGACTGTCTGAGGATTCAGGGCAAGCTCTGCAGAAAACTATGCAGTCTGGGCGTCTCCAGTTTCGTCATGCAGCTTGCAGCCACCATCGTCATCACTGCCATGAACAATGTATTAGTTAAATACGGCGCCGTTTCCAAGTATGGCTCTGAAATCCCGATGACAACGTTGGGCATTACCATGAAAGTCAATCAGATCATCACCGGTATCGTCATCGGCATTGCCGTTGGCTCCCAGCCCATCATTGGGTACAATTACGGGGCCGGAAAGGCCGGGCGGGCCAAAAAGGCCTACTTTTTCGCCATCATCTGCTCGACCGTCGTCATGGGAATGGGAACGGTCCTGTTCCAGCTGTTCCCCCATTTAATTATCAGCATCTTTGGTTCGGAGTCTGCGCTGTACAATGAATTTGCAGTCAAGAGCCTGCGCATTTTCCTGCTGCTCATTGTATTGAACGGATTCCAGCTCTGCACCGGTGTATTCTTTCAGGCAATTGGAAAGCCTGCCCAGGCAACGCTGATCTCCCTCTCCCGCCAGGTGCTTTTTCTGCTGCCCGCGCTGCTGATCCTGCCGCATTTCTTCGGTGTGGAGGGCGCATTGTGGGCTGGACCGGTGGGAGATGCCTGCGCATTCGTGATGGCAGTTTCCTTCGGCGCCGCGGAGCTGAGAAAAAGCAGCCATACTGCCATGTTGCCTGATATCCGGGAATGAATTCAAAATACAACGCTATCATTTAATTTCTGAAATGGAGGAACCCTTATGGCACACGTATTCGATCCGATCACCATTAAGCACCTGTCCCTGGACAACCGCCTTGTGATGCCGCCCATGGCCACCGCAAAAGCGGATGAAAACGGCCGCGTGACCGACGCGGCATGTGATTATTACCGGGAACGGGCTAAATACAGTAAAATTGGACTGATCATTACGGAACACAGCTATATTCATCTTCAGGGGAAAGCACATCCTGGCCAGACCTCTCTTGCTTCCGATGATGTGATTTCCTCTTTTGCACGGCTGACGGACTGTATCCATCAGGAAGGCGTCAAGGTTTTCGCACAGCTCAGCCATGCCGGCTCCGCTGCAATGTCCAAGATCACCGGCCAGTCTCCCGTTGGTCCCAGCTGCGTCTATCATCCCAAGCAGAAGAATGAGCTTCCTTTGGAAATGACGGTCCAGCAGATTCACGAAGTCACCGGCTGGTTTGCCCAGGCTGCCCGGCGGGCAAAACAGGCGGGTTTTGACGGCGTAGAACTCCATTCCGCCCATGGTTACCTACTCAACCAGTTCTTCTCTCCCCTTGCCAACCAGAGAACGGATGCATACGGTGCCCAGTCGGTGGAAACCCGTACCAGATTCCACCTGGAAGTTATTCAGGCCGTTCGGGATGCGGTTGGCGCCGCATTTCCCATCTCCGTACGGCTGGGCGGCTGTGACTATGCGGCCGGAGGCAGTACGGTTGCAGATTGTGTGGAAGCCTGCCGGATTTTTGAAAAGAGCGGCGTGGATCTGCTGCACCTCACCGGTGGTATGAATGGCTATGTGCGTCCCGGCCACAGCGAACCCGGGTATTTCCGGGACCTGTCCATTCCGGTGAAACAGGCAGTCCACATTCCCGTACTTCTGACCGGAGGGGTTACAACACTTTCTCAGGCAGAAACGCTGCTCACAGAAGGCTGCGCGGATCTGGTGGGTGTAGGCAGAGCAATCTACAAAAATGCCCACTGGGCAGATGAAGGCTGATCCACCCTCCGGGCCGATCCAGATCGTTCTCTTCGCCCCGCTGCTCACAGGAAATCATGCAGCATCTCCCGCTGGCTGAAGTTCACCAGAGAGGCCGGCAGGTCTGCCGCATCATCGACGGTTTCTCTCTCCCCCACTCTCCTGTTGAGCTGCTGCTTCGGAACAGCCATGAACCTTTCCACAGCCTCTATCATAAAGGAGGAGGCCTGTCCCAATCGGGACAGGCCTCCTCCTTTTCGCACTCTCCTCCCTGTGTTCGGATGCAGTCATACCGTACCCTTGTCTGTCCCACAGGGCAGACCTTCCATGCTGCCGGCATGGATCTCTGTCAGCCTATGTGCTTACTTCTCCGGACAGGATGTTACCCAAAGCGTTTGGTAGGTTCTGGGAGCCGGTTCTGGCTTTTGTGCACCATAACCAAGTGCAACAGAAACAAAGGCCCGGTAGTCATCCGGCACTCCCAATCTGGAAAGCGCACTGCGCACGGCAGGCTCGTCACAGGTGCCGGAAAGTGTGGTAATCCAGCAGGAGGCAAGCCCCAAGTCAGTCGCTTCAAGGATAGCATTTTCTGCCGCAGCGGCGCTGTCCGCCATGGCATTGCGGTAACCGTTCCGATTGGAAATTACAAGAAGGGCCGGCGCGTTATAAAAAAAGGAATACGCGTCCTCCTTTGCCCACTCTTTACACTTGGCAAAAAACGGAGGATGCTGCTCCGTAAGTCTCAACGCTCTGAAATAGTCCCGGATAACGATTCGGAGATACTCCAGTGCATCTCCGGTAAGCACCATGAACTGCCAAGACTGGCTGTTCATGCCGCTGGGGGCCCACCCGGCCGCCTCCACAATTTTTTCCAGTTGCTCATGGCTTGGCTGCTGATGGGTGTAGCTGCGCACGCTGCGCCGCTGTTTGATGGTTTCCAGCATAATGGTTCTCCTTGTTTCAAAAGTGATGATCGCTGATTCAAAACAGCGGCTGCCCTCTTAGCAGGCAGCCGCTGTTCCGGCGCAGAAATGACTTACTTTTCCCGCGGAGTAAACTTTTCCGCAAGTTTCATGTAATTGGGCACCCGGGTCTTGTCCACATTTACAGCACCGCTGGGATGACGGTAACGGCGCATCTCCTTGTCACGGGGATACTGATACATGCCGCCCAGCTGCATGATGCAGGGTGTGATATCGGGAATCATCTCACCTGCCAGCCGCTCAAATTGATCGATCAAAAGACTGGGGTCCCATGCCGTGTGGGCCAGATTCTCGTAATGATCCGGGATGATGACCTTGCACTGCAGGGCATCGGCCAGACGCACCACATCATAGGGACTCATCTTGTCCGTGGCACCGGGACGGTTGTAGCCCATATCCGTGGTCACGACGTCGATGTCAAAGAAGTCGGGGAAATAGGCGTAGCCATCGTTGTACCAAGTGTCTCCGGTAAACAGAATGTTGCCGGCGGAGGTCTTGATCAGATAGGACACACAGCAATCATCATAAGGAAGCAGGCCCTTTCCGCCGCCGGTCCGAATTGCGGTGTCGTCGTAGCAGGGCAGCACCTGCACGGTGGCACCGGGCACCTCGAAGGTGTCCCCCACTGTGACCTCATGGATGCGCTGGTCGGGAACTTCAAATTCGGAAAGACGTTTCGTTACGGTTTTGGGACCATAGAACGGACAGTTATTGGTCTGGGCGGCCGCCTTCACGGAATAAATATCGCAGTGATCCTGATGAACATGGGTAATGAGGCAGGCATCCAGTCTGCCAAATTCCCAGGGATCAATGATGACGGGGGGCAGATTCAGCCAGTTCAGGCTGTCCGCGCCGCACTGACGGCACACGCCGCAGGAGCTGATCTCCGTGTAGCCGGAGCCCCCAGCAAACATGTCGATCCAGAGGATACCGCCCTCGTCGGTTTTCAGGATCCAGGAGGCACCTTGGATCCACCACATGGCCACCTGTCCCTTGGGTACCTGGTAGCTCTGGATCTGCTTGTTTAGATAGCTGCCCCAGCCGGGGAAGCACTCATGCAGCCAGGTTTCCCGGTCCAGGGGGTGGTTGGTGTTGGTGTAGGTGCCGGAGACCAGTCCGCGCCCGTCGCTCATTTGTACCATAGTAATCACCTTTCTAATTCTAATTTGCAGGATTTTCTCAGTCTTTACCAGACAACTTCTTGGTGCCCGGCTTTGCAAAGGTCTTGTAACCAATGAAGGTATAGAGGATGCCAACCACAATCAGAACCACCAGGACATACTGGATCGTAACTGCCAGTCCCCGGAAGTTCAGCCACCACAGGTAGATGGACAGTAGCGTAGGAATCCACGTCAGGGCGTAAAGGGCACCCTTGGACATATGCCACTTGGACTTCTCCCAGATTTCGGGGTACAGCTTGGGAACCGCCAGAAGGCCAAAGTTGGGGATAATATTTACCAAGATCTGGAGGTTGGTGGATGCCTTCATAATATTGGTGTTGGCGTTGCCGATCCCATCAGCGGTAATGAAGAACAGAGGGATGATCGCGGCGATCAAATAGATAGCCTGGATCCGATAAGGAACACCGTGCTTGTTGGTCACACCGAACCACTTGGGGAACCAGCCGTCCTCAATGGCAGCCTGCACGGGAGTGGAGTACCAGCCGAAAGAGCCGTTCACGGTAGTGGCAATGGCAAGGCACGCACCGCCGAAAATGAAGAAGTACTGCAGCGGAGTCATATCCTCAAAAATTGCGGCCGCGGCATTGATCACGGAGTTGGAAGGGCCTTTGAACAGCAGCGTACCAGCCATGGTGGCGCCGCCATCTTCCATGCTGACCATGGGCAGAGCCCCCGTGGTTGCAAGCGCGATGCCGGCAAAGAGCAGTCCGGCGCACAGCGTGATCAGGAAGCAAGCCTTGGGCAGATTCCGCTCCGCGTCTTCCACGGCACCGCCCAGCTCCAGCATGGCCATGCCGCCGCCCATGCAGAACACCAGCAGGGCCACCGCGCTGAAGAAGCCGCTCATGCCGTTGGTGAGAAACACTTCTTTATTGAACACAAATGTGGTGTCCATATTGATAATGCCGAAAACAATGAACGCTGCGTAGGCCAGGAACAAAATACAGTTCATGACCTTCTGTGCCTTTGCGGCACTCTTCATTCCAAAATAGTTGGTGATGTAGAAGATAATGCCGCATGCAGATGCCACGATCTTCGGGTTCAGCGTCGTAAACACAGATGTGAAGAAGATGGCGAATGCAGTGATGTTTGCAAACATTGCGATCCGGCCCAGGAAGAAAATCCAGAAGTAGAATCCGCCCATGGCAGGACTGAACGCCTCTTTACTGAGCGAATAGGACACGCCCTGCCGAGGCACGATGGACGCGGCAATAATGACCGGCAGCATCATAAAGAAAATGGCGAAAGCGCCTACGATATAGGCGAGGAAAGTGCTTCCGCCGGTATACATCGCCGATACACCGGTCAGAGAGAAGACTGCTGAGCCCAAGGTAAAGCCCAGGCCGATTGCGAAGAGTTCACTGAAGGTGAGCTTTTTCATGTTCCAAAATCTCCTTTTCTCTTGTTACAGTTTGGATGCAGCAGTGCGTGATGACTTCCGAACAAGTGATCCCTCCCCCAAATTTATAATGTAACATTATGATATTAATTTTATAGAAAATGTCAATACTATCACAAAATTTATTTAATTTTTGTTATATAAGCAAAATTTCAGCCTAAAATTCTGTGCAAAAAAATATTATTATAATGTTGTATTACAAATTTAAGTTTGTTATGATAATTTCCAGAAAACAAATCGTGCCATCCAAATGGCCCTGTATTGGACAAGCAACTTTGAAGGAGGATCTGGAATGCTGAAAGACTTTTCACAAATAAAGGAACAACTGTCGGCCATGACGAAAACGCCGCGGCTTGGTGTGATTGTCGCTCAGGATGAGCACACCATGGAGGCAGTCGCCAGAGCAGCCACGGAGGGCTTGATCGAGCCGGTGCTCTATGGCAGACGGGAACTGATTGAACCGATCTGGGAACGCTTTGCCCCTGAAAAGGCGCTGCCTGTCGTTGTGGAGGAGGAAGATGAACAGCACTGCGTGTCCGATGCTCTCGCGGACGTCCGGTCTGGCCACCTGGACTGCATCATGAAAGGCAAGCTGGAGACCGCTGTCTTAATGAAGGCAGTGGTCAACAAGGATACCGGCATTCGGAAAAGCAATGCCCTTTCCATGCTGGCCGCCGTACAGTCCCCCTATTATCACAAGGTGTTCTGCGTAACAGACATCGGGCTGATGATGTATCCCGATTTGCAGCAGAAAAAGGCCATTTTGGAAAATGCGGTGCATCTGTTCCGGGCACTGGGCGTGGAGCAGCCCAAGGTTGCGGTCCTGGCGGCTGTGGAGAAAGTGAACCCGAAAATGCCGGAGACCGTGGATGCGGCACTGCTGAAGGAAATGAACGAAAAGGGCGAGATCCAGGATTGTATCGTGGAGGGGCCCATTTCCTACGATCTGTGCATGGACCCCGAGGCAGCCGCAATCAAAGGGTACAGCAGCCCGGTGGCGGGAGACCCGGATATCCTGGTGGTCCCCAATATTGTGGCAGGCAACATTCTGATCAAGAGCCTGACCTGCACCGGCAACGCAAAGACCTGCGGTGCAATCTGCGGCGCGCAGGTTCCCGTGGTAATCAGTTCCCGCTCTTCTCCTGCGGAAGACAAGTATATGTCCATTGTTCTGGCAGCCATTACCGGCAGCCGAAACCTATAAATGCAAACACGGAGGAGGAAACAGGCAATGAGTCAACGTGAAGCAGTGATTGTTGCATATGGCCGTTCGGCGTGCTGCCGGGCAAGAAAGGGCGGACTGGCCACCACCCACCCCGTTGAGTATTCCGCACAGGTCCTCAACGGCGTACTGGCAAGAGTACCGAAACTGGACCCGTCGTACATCGACGATGTGATCTTGGGCTGCGCCATGCCGGTCAATCAAATGGATTTTAACGCAGCGAGGATGATTGCGCGCCGCGCAGGGCTTCCTAACAGCGTCCCCGGACAGACGATCAACCGCTTCTGCTCTTCTTCCCTGCAGGCGGTCGCAACAGCGGCAAACGCGATTCTGGCGGGGCAGATGGACTGTGTGGTGGCAGGCGGAACGGAGTCCATGAGTATGTGCTTCCGTCCCTGCCCGGATGAGTACAAGGACGCATGGCTGGATGAACACGACATTGGAACCTATATGTCCATGGGGGAAACCGCGGAGCGGGTGGCTGACCGCTACGGCATCACCCGGGAAGAGATGGAGGCTATGGCCGTGGAGTCCCACCGTAAGGCCCATCAGGCCCAGCTTTCTGGAAAGCTGGCTCCCAGCATTATCCCGGTCACCAACGACCACGGTCAGCTTTTGACCCAGGATGAGGGCATCCGCCCGGACACCTCCATGGAGACACTGGTAGGCCTGAAACCCTGTTTCCGGGAAAACGGCCGGGTAACGGCAGCCACTTCCTCCCAGACCACCGACGCTTCCGCCTTTGCGGTGGTGATGGCGTCTGATCTGGCGGAGAAACTGGGCATCCAGCCTATTGCCCGCTTTGTGGGTTTCGCGGTAGCGGGATGCGAGGCAGAGGTCATGGGGCTTGGCCCGATTTTTGCCGTTCCCAAGGCAATGGCCCGAGCAGGCCTCACGGTGGATGACATGGATGTCATTGAGCTCAACGAGGCCTTCGCCGCGCAGGCAATCGCCTGCATCCGGGATCTGCACCTGCCGAAGGAAAAGGTGAATCCCTACGGCGGAGCCATGGCACTTGGTCATCCCATGGGTGCCACCGGCGTTGTTCTCACCGGAAAGGCCCTGGACTATCTGAAAGATAACGGCGGCCGCTATGCGCTGGTGACTATGTGCATCGGCGGCGGCATGGGTGCCGCCGGCATCTTTGAGTATCTGCGGTAAGGAGGGGCAGGATGAACGAGAAAATACTGGTAATCAACCCCGGCTCCACCTCTACCAAGATTGCTATTTTTATGGGGGATCAGCAGATCTTCAAACAGACTGTTTCCCACGATGTCGAGGTGCTTAAACAGTTCCCCAACGCCACCGATCAGCTGGATTACCGGAAGGAGACGATCCTGGGAGCACTGAAAGCAGCACACATCGAGATCAGCGACTGTGCGGCCTTTTCCGGGCGCGGCGGCGGACTGGCCTCCTGCCGGGGCGGCGTATACGAGATCAACGACGCCATTTTGAAGGACGCCAGAAGCGGAAAATACGCGGATCATCCCGCCTGCCTGGGAAACCTCATCGCCTACGACTTTGCCCAAACCTATCACGCCAGAGCATTTACTGTGAATCCGCCCAGCACAGATGAGTTTCGGACGGTGGCGCGGGTCACCGGGTTGAAGGACGTGACCCGCTTCAGCAACACCCATGCGCTGAACCAGAAGGAAACAGCCATGCGGGTGGCCCGGGATCTCGGCCTTGCCTACGACCAGGCAAACTTCATTGTGGCACATCTGGGCGGCGGCGTTTCCATCGGTGCCCACGACCATGGCCGCATCGTGGACTGCAACGACAACATCAAAGGTGACGGTCCCATGGCGCCGACCCGAATCGGCACCCTCCCTGCTCGGGACCTGATCGATATGTGTTACTCCGGAAAGTGGAGCCACGAGGAAATGCTGCTCTACCTCTCCAAAACCGGCGGGTTTGTGGATCATCTGGGAACCTCTGAGACACTGGAGGTCGCGCAGAGAATCCGTGAAGGAGACCAGTACGCCAAATTGATTTACGATGCATTCAAGTATCAGGTGGCCAAGCAGATCGGTGCCATGGCGGCAGTCCTGCGTGGAAAAATCGACGCAATTGTCCTCACCGGCGGTATCGCAAACGATCAGGAGCTTGTGAGGGATCTTACGGAAATGATCGGATTCCTGGCTCCCGTGGAAGTGCGGGCCGGTGAGTTTGAGATGGAGGCCCTGGCTTCCGGAGCACTGCGGGTGCTCCGCGGGGAAGAGCAGCCGCAGGTCTACGACGGTGTGCCTGTGTTTTCCGACTTTGAGTACTTAAAAAAGGAACATCCTGCCTGCGGGCAGAAATAAGGAGGAGCAATATGAACGAACGAAAAGTTGTCATGGCCGGTGCCGGCGTCATGGGTGCTTCCCTGGCGCAGGTATATGCGCTGGCGGGCTACGAGACCTACGTGTACGACCTCTATGAAGCCGGCCTGGAAAAAG
>FR890947.1 GCA_000436875.1 Oscillibacter sp. CAG:155
AGCGAGAAGCAGGGCCGGATGACCTTCTACAACATGATGGTTCTGGAAGGTTTCATCGCCATGGTTTGGGCTGCCGCTGCTATGGGCGTGTACAACCTGGGCCTGCAGGAGGCCAATGCCTCTCTGGCTACCGGCACTGTCGGTGTGGTCTGCAAGAACATCCTGGGGCCTGTCGGCGGCCTGGTCGCTCTGGTGGGCATCATCGTGCTGCCCATCACTTCCGGCGATACCGCTCTGCGCGGTCTGCGTCTGCAGATCTCCGAATCCTTCCATATTGACCAGAGCTCCAAGAGCAAGCGTGTTGGTCTGTCTGCCGTGATCTTCGCCCTGGTGGCTGTAATCCTGGTGTTCGCCAAGATGAACTCCGAGGGCTTCTGCTACTGTCGGCGTGGTCTGCAAGAACATCCTGGGACCTGTTGGTGGTATCATTGCTCTGGTGGGCATCATCGTGCTGCCCATCACTTCCGGCGATACCGCTCTGCGCGGTCTGCGTCTGCAGATCTCCGAATCCTTCCATATTGACCAGAGCTCCAAGAGCAAGCGTGTTGGTCTGTCTGCCGTGATCTTCGCCCTGGTGGCTGTAATCCTGGTGTTCGCCAAGATGAACTCCGAGGGCTTCAACATCCTGTGGCGTTACTTCGCATGGTCCAACCAGACCCTGTCCCTGTTTGCTTTCCTGGCCATCTCTGTGTGGATGTTCGAGAACGGCAAGGCCAAGTGGGTTTGGATGCCTCTGATCCCCGGTGCTTGGTATGCATTCATCACTATCACCTACATCATGAACGCCAAGATCGGCTTCAACATTCCCTGGGGTGCTTCTTATGCCATCGGCGTTGCTGCCGCTGTTGTGTATGTTGCCATCATCTGCTGGTATGGCAAGAAGCGTTCCAGCCGGCTGACAAATGCGCATCTGTAATCGTTCTTTTCGCGCAGAGGTTTTTTAACAGCCTTAAATCGATCGATTCTTCAGAACATACAAAGGACCCCCGATACAGTTTTGTATCGGGGGTCCCTTTATGCTGTAAACGGCTGTAAGAGGCCCCATACAGCCAGCCACCCAGCTAGGGACATAGACCCCTGCTGCCAAATAATCCCGCCCTTTCATAGCATCTAAAACACTGCCACGGACAGATGATACTCTGCTCTCCATCTTTAGCTCTCCGGGAGCAGCGGGCTATACATCATAATGGCATCATTGGAAAACAGGAACTCCTCTCGCAGCAGTTTATCCTCCAGTGTAAACACCTGCCGCACCAATTCGTTGTGTCGAACATAGCCGCCCCAGGAAGCCTGATCCATTCGTGCGTTTCGCTCCACGATGTGGTAATGGTATGCAGGAGGTTTCACAGCTCTCCACTCTCCTTCCAAGCAGCTTGCCCCCACCCGCAGACAGAGCTGAAACGGCTGGTCCGTATCATTACGGATCATCAGATCCCGGTGTGGATAAGCACAGGTAGCACCGCTGCCAAAAGGCTGTGTCCGGTTAGCATCTGGAAACACATCATGGGAATGGCGATAACGCTCTACTACGGTCAGCGGCGTGTGCAGCGTCATCCAGAAGATCAAGTTGGAGAGCTGGCAGAGGCCGCCTCCCACATCGCTTCCAATTCGTCCTAAAAACAGGACCATTCCCTCCAGATATCCCTTCCGCCTGGTAGGTTTTCCGATCAGTCTCCAATAGCTGAAGGTCTCTCCAGGGTATAGTACAAGCCCATTCAGCCTGGCTACTGCCAGACGCAGGTTGGTAATCTTATTGCGCTGAAGCTCCATTTCCTCTCCCCGCAGCTGCCGCAGCAAGGGGGTGGCATGCTGGAAGTGAACACAGGGCAACGGCGTTTCTCGGCGTTCCTTTGCCCATTGAAAGCCAGGAGAGCACCACAGTAAATACCTTCTTCCCGCATAGTAAGCTTTCCCAAGCCGCAGCCGTAGCCAGCTTCGGCGAATCGGCGGACGCAATGCACGATCTCTTGGATTAACCATCTCAATGCCCCCTCTCCATTGAGCATATCATATCCTGCATCTGAAATTCCAGCAAAATATAAAAAAGAGACAGTCAAAAGACTGTC
>FR890948.1:0-2335 GCA_000436875.1 Oscillibacter sp. CAG:155
CCGCTGCTGCTGGCCGCCGGAGAGCTGCATGGGCTTGTGGCGGAGCTTATCGCCAAGGCCCACCAGCTCCAGGGCGACTTTGGCCCGCTCCCGGCGCTCCGCCTTGGGAACCCCGGCATACATCAGGGGGACCTCCACGTTTTCCAGCAGCGTCAGCTTGGGCAGCAGATTATACTGCTGGAAAATAAAGCCCAACATCTTGTTGCGGATGGCCGCCAGCTGGTTTTTGTTCATCTGGCCCACGTCCCGGCCGTCCAGCAGATAGGTGCCGGAAGTGGGAACGTCCAGGCAGCCGATAATATTCATGCAGGTGGACTTGCCGGAGCCGGACTGGCCCACAATGGCCACAAATTCATTGCGGTCAATCTTCATGGAGATGTCATTGGCCGCCCGGATCAGGGTGTCGCCCATCTGATAGGTCTTGCAGACGTGGCGGAACTCAATGAGGGGGCCCATCAGAAGCCTCCTCCGGGCCCGCCGGACATCCCGCCGCCTCCGGCGACGGGGCCACCGTTCATGCCGCCGCCCATCCCGCCGGAGGGCATCATCCCCATGGCGCCCATGGCCATGTCCCCGGAGCCGCCGGACGTTTGCAGGTACGCCACGGTGTCACCCTCCTGCAATCCGGAGAGGATCTGGATGTAGCTGTCGTCGCTGATGCCGGTCTCCACCTCCACGTAAACATAGCCCTCCGGGGCCTCCTGGTCCAGGGCGTTTGCCGCGCTGGGGGAGTCCGCGGTAATGAGAACCGTGTTGCCCCGGTTCACCGCACCGCTGGGGATGGCCAGCACATCTTCGGCGGAGTCCAGAATGATCTCCGCATCCACGTTCATGCCGGGCCGCAGGCCGTCGGTCTCATCAATGCGGACGGTGACGGGATAGGTGGTGATGCCGCCGGAGGTGGTCCCTGCCACAGAGACCTTGGTGACCACGCCGGTATAGGTGGTGCCCTCCACGGCATCGGCGGTGATCTGGACCTCCTGGCCCACTGCCACGTCGGAGATATCCAGCTCATCGATGTTCATGGTCATCTCCAGATAACTCAGATCGTAAATGACACACAGCGTACCATCGGAACCGCCCTCGATCTTGTCTCCGGCCTTGGCGTTTTTGGTGACCACTTCACCGGAGATGGGTGCGGTGATGGAATAGTCATCCAGCGTCTCCTTGGCATTTTCCAGGGAGGACTGGGCGTTTTCCACATTGATCTCGGCGTTTTGAATGGAGTTATCCACGCTGTTTCCGGTGATGGTGCAGATCCGGTCGCCTTCGGAGATGGTGTCACCGGCCAGCCAGCTCAGGCCCGAGATCTTGCCGGATGCCTCGGCCGTGACCACGCTGGAAGTACCGAGATTGATGCTGGTCTGACCATAGCTGGCATAGCTGCCCACATAGATGGTGGCCGTGTAATCCGACGTCACAAGCCCCGGATTGGACGCCTTCACCTGGACGGATACCGCCTGCTGGCCGCTGGAGGTGGTAAACGTAGACGTGGAGACCGCCGTGACTGTACCGGTGGTGGTGCCCGCAAACCCGTTGATGTAGATGGTCGCGGTCTGACCGATGTAGAAATCAGAGGGGCTGGCGTAAGGGAAAAGGCCGGTGAGGTAAATGTGATTGTCCCCCACGATCCGCATCAGCTCCGTACCGGCGCTGACCGTGTCTCCGTTTTTCACATAGACCTCGCTGACCGTTCCGCTCAGGTCCGCAGTGGGATACTTGGCCGCCACCGCCTGCTGGTAGTTGGTCTGGGCCTGGGTATAGCTGTTCTGGGCCTGGGTCTGGCTGTTGGAGGCCCCGGAGGAATCCAGGGTGTAGAGCAGCTGTCCCTTTTCCACCTGATCTCCCTCCTCAAACGTATCACTGAGGATCTCACCGGAGACCAGGGTGCTGACGGTGTACGAGTCCGCCGGCTGCAGCGTTCCGCTGGAGCTGAGGGAGCGGGTGATGTTCCGCGTCTCCACGGTGGCCGTCTGGTAGCTGGCCTCCGCCGCGGCCTCCTGGCCGCCGAACCCCCGCGCCGCCAGAATGCCGGCCACAATGGCCGCTGCCACCAGCAGCGCCAGGCACTTGCGCTTTTTCCCTTTGAGCAGTCGTTTCAGCCGCCTTTTCTTGGGAGCGGCAGGGATCTCTTCCGCCGGTTGTGCAACCGCCAGCTGTCCCTCTGTTCGTTCTTCCTTCATGACACAGATTCCTTTCCATCGTTCCTCACTGGAACGTTCTGGTAGCATGATACGGAAAAAAGCTAAAACCAATCTGAAAAGTTTTCTCTTATTTTGTTCTTGTTTTTAACTAATTCTTTCTAATATCCCTATAATTTTCAGCTTAAAAGTAT
>FR890948.1:2430-12023 GCA_000436875.1 Oscillibacter sp. CAG:155
CCAGGCTTTGTGTCACAAAGATTTGAAGCAGGGCCGTTTAAGACTTCCGTCAGGCCGCGGTGCGCTCCCGGCGGCCCAGTACGGCGTCTGCCAGCAGGCACAGTACCATGGTGGCCACCATATCCACCAGGGTGTAGCCCACCACGATGTCCACGCGCATCAGCGCCCGGTAGAGCACGAAGCCCACCAGCCAGATCACCAGGTTCCGCCCGTCGAACGCCTCGTTGAAGCGGTCCCGGTGCAGCAGGAAGTGGTCCGCGATCTGCACGGCAATCATGGGCGCAAATACGGAGCCGATGAGATAGAGGAAGTCGGTGATGTCATCCATGGGGAAGAGGATGGCACCGGCAATGCCCGCCACCGTCACCACAACCGCCGTCCACTTGCCGTTGAGCTTGCTGCTGAGGGACTCAGCGGAGATGCCGGCGGACCAGGCATCCAGGAAGGTGGTGGTCACCGTGGAGAGCACCAGGATCACCAGCGCCGCAATCCCCAGGCCCGCCTTGACCATGATCTGGGCGATGTCATACTCCCCGGTGTAAATGGCGGCACCCATGCCGATCACATACATCCAGCAGGACACCACACCGTAGGTCAAGGTACTGGCCAGAGTGGCCTGGAAGGGTTTTTCCGCCTCCCGGGTGTAGTCGGAGATCAGGGGCAGCCAGGAAAGGGGCATGGCCACCGCCAGCTCCACCGCCGCGCCGAAGCTCATGGTCTCTCCCAGGTCGCCCCCCACCGGGGCACCGGAGAAGAAAATCACCTTGCACAGCACCAGCGTCAGAAGGAAGAGGGCCGTCATGGAGATCTTGTTGATAAGTCCCAGGTTGGTGATGCCCACCAGAATCCACACGATAATGAGTCCGCCGATCACCAGGCACCAGATCCAGTGTCCGGCGCCGAAAATACCGTCGATGGCCAGGGCGCCGTCATAGATCATGATGGCGGTCCAGCCCAGCAGCTGCAGCACGTTCAAAAAGGCAAAGAGCAGTCCGCCCTTCTGGCCGAAGCTCATCTTCACCGTTTCCATGGCACTGCGGCCGGTACGGCCGCCGATGAGGCCCGCCAGGAAAAAGAGGGCGCAGCCGATGACGTGGCCCAGCAAAATGGCGGCAAAGCCCCGGGCCATGCCCAGGGGTGCAAAACTGGTGCCGGTGAGGATCTCCGCCAGGGAGACGCCTGCACCGAACCAGATGAGACTGTTCTGAAAGACCGATGTTTTTTTCATATGTGGTTTCTCCCTTCCGCCGAATCGGCATCAACCCCCAGATCCGTCCGAGGTTTGGCACTCATTTCCCAAAAATGCAGCTCGTGGAGGGAACAGGTCCGGAAGATCTCCCGGCACATCTCCCGCCGCCGGGGCGAAAGGTCCTGACAGACCTCGTCGGTAAAGGCCGCCCATTGGCTGCAGGCCGCTTCATAGCGGTCCGAGGCATAGTCCCGGACAAAGGGCCAGTAGGGAGTGGACTGCACCTGGGGCGATGCCTTCACCACCTGCCGGAAGATCCAGCCGTAGCTGAGCATGCAGGGAAGGCACGCCATCATGCACTCCGGCGCGCCCTGGCCCTCCCGGGCGGAGTCCAGCATGAAATCCGCGTAGGCCCGGTTTTCCGGCCGCAGAGGCAGGCGCTGGATCTGCTCGTCGGTGAGGTGGTAGCGCCGCAGATAGGCAAGACGGGTGGCATCCTCGCTCTCATTGACAAAGGAGAGCAGAGAGTAGTAGTTGCGGATCTCTGCCATGTCCCGGGCGTGGAGCATACCCCAGGCAAAGACCTTGGCATACTCCCGGAGGTACAGGCTGTCGTCCACAATGTAGCCCTGAAAGCAGTCCTCCGGCAGGGAACCGTCTGCCACGCCCCGGACAAAGTCCGAGTCCAGGCACTGCTGCCAGATGGGGAGGCTGTCCCGGATCAGTTCGCTGACAAATCCCATCTCAGCCACCTGCTTTCACGGCCCGGCGGAGCCGGGAGATGGGCAGGAAGGCCACCACCAGGATGGTCAGCAGGCCCTCTGTCCCGTGGCCGGAGAGATTTGCGAGGATGCTGTATGCCCAGGGGCCATATCCATCCCAGGCATACTGGGCAAAAAAGACGGCGCCCGCCATGATATGGCTCAAAACGCTGAGCGCCACCGCCAGCGTGGTACCGGCCACGATCTTCCACCGCCGGTCCGTACCGAAGATGCCGGCGTAGCCCAGGGCGGAAAAGCAGATCAGCTGTTCCACAAAGGGCTGGGCCCAGTGGACGGGCTGCCAGTCCGGCAGCAGCACCATGGCCAGGATGCCGGTGACCCAGCCGGCGCAGAAGGCCACCCGGGGGCTGTACAGCAGCGAGAGCAGCAGCAGGGGCAGCATGGCCCCCAGGCTGATGTGGCTGCCGTTGGGCAGCGTGATGAGGATGCAGCGCAGCACCAGCGTGGCGGCGGTCATCACGCCGCCCAGGCAGATATCCCGGACGGTGAGCCGCAGTCCCCGGCACTGCCACAAGGTAACGGCCAGCACTACGATGGCAAAGACCGCCGCGATGAGGGGCGTCATCATTGGACGAACTCTCCTCTCAGGGCGAACATGTGGTCCATGGGACCGCTGCCCTTGCCCAGGTCCAGCATAGCTGCCAGCGCGCCGGAGATGTACGCCTTGGCCCGCTCCACAGACGTGTCCAGATCATAGCCCTTGGCCAGGTTTGAGGCGATGGCGCTGGAGAGGGTGCAGCCGGTGCCGTGGGTGTTGGGGTTGTTGATGCGGCGGCCCCGGAACCATTTGCCCACGCCGTCCCGCCAGAGCAGGTCGTCGGCATCGTTGATCTGATGGCCGCCCTTGCACAAAACAGCGCAGCCGTACCGCTCACTGATGGTGCGGGCCGCCTGCTCCATGTCTGTGGCATTCTGGATGGTCATTCCGGAGAGGATCTCGGCCTCCGGGATGTTGGGGGTCAGAACCGTAGCCAGGGGCAGCAGCTGCGCTTCCAGAACGGCGATGGCGTCGTCCCGCAGGAGCTTTGCGCCGGAGGTGGCCACCATCACCGGGTCCACCACGATGTGCTTTGCGCCGTACTGGCGCAGCTTGTCCGCGATGACAGAGATGAGGCCGGAGGAGGAGACCATGCCGATCTTCACGGCATCGGGGAAGATGTCGGTGAAAATGGCGTCCAGTTCCTCTCCCAGGAACTGGGGTGTTGCCTCCAGGATGTCTGTGACGCCGGTGGTGTTCTGGGCAGTCAGGGCGGTGATGGCGCTCATGGCGAATACGCCGTTGGCCGTCATGGTCTTGATGTCTGCCTGAATCCCGGCGCCTCCGCTGGAATCACTGCCAGCGATCGTCAATGCTGTTTTCATCATACTGATTTCTCCTTTTCGCATTGAAGTTTTATGAGGCGATACAAGGTGGTGCCCCCAATGTACCGCCGGAATCGGCCGATGGCCGGATTTCCCGTTTTAAACCCGCGCCGGGGCGGAAGAGCCTCCAAATCCCCCAAAAACGCGCAAAGCGCCGCAGACACCCTGATCGGCAGTCTGCGGCGCGCATCCTTATCTCCCTACGTTGGCATGATCCAAATCAGGTCGCGGGTAAAGACCATGGCGGTCTCCTCTCAGCCCGGCAATACGGACTCCCCGTTGTTCAGTTCCGTTTATTGTACGCCCCTTTTCCAGATTTTGCAACCGTTCCCGACAAAAAACCGGCGGGGTCCTGCCGGTTTTTCCTCACCGCTTCACCGAAATGGCGTTGACCGGGCAGCCGTTGGCTGCGTCAAACACCCGGCTCTCCCGGTTTTTCTCCGGTGCCCCCGTCACCCGGGACACCCGGCCCACGATGGCAAATACCTCCGGCACCACCGCCGCGCACATCCCGCAGCCGATGCACCGGCTCTCGTCGATCTTGATCTGCATCCGCGTCTCCTCCTCCGTCTGCTCCGGCCTCGTCGGAGCGGTTTTTCCCCATTATAGCCTCCTCCGGCGATCTCCCACAAGGCCTTTTTCATGCAGGGAACTTTTTGGGCGCTGTTTCGTCAGAAAAAAAGAACATTTTTCCGGCCGGAACGGCGGGTTTGTTTCCGGTTCGGCATTTACTTTATCCCTTTTTTGTGCTATTCTGAAAAATGTTATGTTGACCACCCTTGAAACTGACGGAGGCAGCTTATGAATCGTTTTTTCCGCAGGACATTGTCCTTGTTCCTTTCCGCATCGCTGGCCTGTTCCCTGGGCATCAGCGCCGCCGCGTCCAATGCCCTGGGCGAGGATCTCTCCACCCGGGACACGCTGCTCAACCAGGAGACACAGCTTTCCACCAACGTGTTCTGGAGTTCCGCATATTCGGATCTGCGGACAGAAAACGTGGTGACCTATACCCCCAATGAAGATGTGACGCCCATTGTCACCTATGGTGACACTCTGACTTCCCGCATCACGGTCTCCTCGGCCGCCAAGGGCCTGGAATCCAAAGGATACCGGGTCGTTGCCGGCATGAACGGCGACTTTTTCAACACCTCCACCGGCCTGCCCATCGGCCTGGTTGTGTCGGAAGGGGAACTTCTGAGCACCGACGGTGGGTATTACGCCATCGGCTTCCGGGCGGACGGCACCGCCGTGTTGGGCAAGCCCACGGTGAAGGTCTCCGCGGACCTGGGCTATGAGCTGCTCAACGACTACGGCACCCCCACAGAGGTGGTCCGCCAGCTCACCGGCGTCAATAAGGCCCGGGTCTCTACCGGCGGCATTTATCTCTATACTTATGACTTCAACTCCCGCCATACCACCGGCAACACAGAAGCCGGCGTGGATGTCATCTGCACCATTGACCGCGGCTCCCTGACCATCGGCGGGGAGATGACCGCCACCGTGGACCAGGTGGTCGAGGCCACTTCCGCCACCGCCATCGGCCCCGATCAGATCGTGCTCTCCGCCAATCTCCAGTCCAGCTCCTACAATGTGGATGCCCTGCGGCGCATCCCCGTGGGCAGCACCATCACCCTCTCCGTCACCGCCTCCAGCGAGCAGTGGAACGATGTGGAGTACGCCGTGGGTGCGCTCTACTCTCTGGTGGAAAACGGGTCTGTGGTCTCCGGCCTCTCCAACAGCGCCAGCCCCCGCACCGCTATCGGCCAGAAGGCGGACGGCACGCTGGTCTTCTACACCATTGACGGCCGCAAATCCGGCCACTCCATCGGCGCATCCCTCAATCAGCTGGCTCAGCGGATGGTGGAGCTGGGCTGCGTCACCGCTCTGTGCCTGGACGGCGGCGGCTCCACCGCCATCACCGTCACTCAGCCGGACGAGCTGACCGCCAAGACCATCAACACTCCCTCCGACGGCAGCGAGCGGGCCGTCACCAACCACGTGTTCCTGGTGGCCAGCAGTGAACCCACCGGACGCCTCGGCAGCTTTTATGTCCAGGCAGATCACAGCTATGTCCTGGCCGGCAGCCGGGTGAATATTTCCGCCGCCGCCCTGGACACCAACTTCATCCCCATGGGCGATGAGCCCTATGACCTGGAGACCAGTGCCGGCACACTGGACGGCAACGTCCTGACCACGCCTGCCGGCGGCGGTGACATCACCGTCACCGCATACAGCGGCAGCCAGAAGGGCTCCACCACGGTCCACGCCATCGAGACGCCGGATTCCATCACCGTCCGCAACAGCAGCGGCACCGTTGTCTCCAGCATCTCCGTGGCTGACGGCGCCTCCGCCGCTCTGGTAGCCTCCGCCGTGTACCACCACATGGCCCTCCAGGCGGATCAGGATGCCTTTACCTGGACGGTCAGCGGCAACATCGGCACCATCTCCAACACCGGCATCTTCACCGCCACCGCTCCCGGCACCGGCACCATTACGGTCACCGCCGGCGGCAAGAGCGCCACGGTGAAGGTCACCGTGGCCGGCACGGGCCTTGAAAGCATTGAGAACTTTGAAGGCTCCACCACCATCTTCCGGGGCAGCGGCACCAACATGGACTTCAGCCTCACCTCCGCCAGCGACTATGTGAAGCTGGGCCGGGGTGCCGCCAAGGTAGACTACACCCTGACGGAAGCTGGCGGCTACGCCGCCCAGTGGCGCGCCGCCTCCTCCACAGCCATCGGCACCCAGCACTCCAGCCTGAACGTCTGGGTCCGGGGCGACGGCTCCGGCAATACGCTCTCCTTCCTGTACAGTGACGGCACCACCTCCAGCCTCCTCAAGCCTATTACCACGCTGAACTTCACCGGCTGGAAGCAGGTCTCCGTTCCCATCAGCGGCACCTTCTCCATTCAGGGCCTGGCGGTCAGCGGCTCCGCCGCTTCCTCCGGCACCATCTACCTGGACCAGATCACCGCCTCCCATGACGGCATTGTGGATACGGAGGTGCCCTCCGTCACCGCGTCCCTGGACAATGCCGCCTGGCAGCTGACCGCCACCGTGGCCGACACTGTAGACGGTGTGCTGCCCAAGAGCGCAATTTCCGTCACCTGCTCCGGCGGCAGCCAGAAGAGCGCCGCGCTGGACTTCTCTTATAACACCGCCTCCGGCGCGCTGACCGTGTCGCTGCCCCAGTCCCAGGTGAGCCACGACGCCATGCGCCTCACCATCACCGCCCGGGACGCCTCCGGCAACATCGGCCGGGCCTCCGTGGACGTGGCGCCCACCAGCACCAACCACAAGTTCACCGATATTGACGGCTACTGGGCCGCCACCTATGTGGATTTCCTGTACAGCACCGGCATCACCACCGGCTATGAGGACGGAACCTTCCGGCCCAACCAGAACATCACCCGGGCCCAGTTCTCCGCCATGCTCTTCCGGTATCTGGGTCTGAGCGAGAGCGATTACGCCAGCGTGCAGCTGCCCTTCGCGGACAACAGCTCCATCCCGTCCTATGCCGTCCCCGCCGTGAAGGCCCTGTACTCCAAGGGCATCATCAACGGCTCCACCGGTGCTGACGGAAAGC
Organism: Oscillibacter sp. CAG:155; assembly: GCA_000436875.1. Taxonomy (GTDB): domain Bacteria; phylum Bacillota; class Clostridia; order Oscillospirales; family Oscillospiraceae; genus Oscillibacter. Next base: position 9,350 of record FR890948.1, read on the forward strand.
TCTACTTCAACCCCAACGCCAGCCTCACCCGGGCCCAGGCGGCCACCATGATCGGCCGCACCCAGGAAAAGGGCTACGCCACCACGGCGCTGACCTTCTCCGACGCCGCCTCCATCCCGTCCTACGCCACCTACTATATCCAGACCATGGTGGCCCAAGGTGTCATCAGCGGCTACAGCGACGGCACCTTCCTGCCCAATGCCAGCATCACCCGGGGCCAGATGGCCAAGATCCTCTATAATCTCCTGTAATGCGATTCGCCCCGCCCGGCACGGCACCGATCAGGTGCCCGCTTTGGGCGGGGCGAAATTTTAACAGGGTGGTCCCTTGCTTTCTCTCCCTGTTTATGGTATGCTGAAGTTCAATATATCAGGCCAAAGGACCTGGGAAGGGATTGAGAAATACCCGTGGACCAACCTCCGTCGTCCGCTCACATAGAATGTTATGAAATAGGGACAGTCTGACCCCTTCGGGGTGAGGCTGTCCCTTGCTGCGTATTTTTACCCTTTTAACCGCTGGTTTCAAACCATCTGAACTTTTGATTAGGAGTGATTTCGTTTTCCATGGACAGTACCACAGCTACCTTGATTGCCGCCATCGTTGTCATGGTGATCTTTTCCGCCTACTTCTCCGCCACGGAGACCGCGTTTTCCAGCCTGAACAAAATCCGCCTGCGCAGCAAAGCGGAGGCAGGGGACACCCGGGCCGCCCTGACGCTCTCCATCGCCGACGAGTACGACCGGATGCTCTCCACCATCCTCATCGGAAACAACATCGTCAACATCACCGCCTCCACCCTGGGCACGGTGCTCTTTACCCGGCTGTTCAACGCCTACGGTCCCACCATCTCCACGGTGGTGCTGACGGTGGTGGTACTGATCTTCGGCGAGATCTCCCCCAAGAGCATCGCCAAGGAATCTCCGGAGCGCATTGCCATGTGGGCCTCGCCGCTGCTGCGGGTGCTGCTGGTGATCCTGCGGCCGCTGAACTTCCTCTTTTCCCAGTGGAAGCGGCTTCTGAGCCACATCATCCGCCCGGCAGACGGGGAGGGCATCACGGAGGATGAACTCATCACCATGGTCTCCGAGGCGGAAAATGAGGGCGGTCTGGATCAGCACGAGAGCCAGCTGATCCGCTCCGCCATCGAGTTCGGCGATCTGGAGGCCGGGGACATCCTGACGCCCCGGGTGGACATCGTGGCGGTGGAGGACTCCGCCACCATGGACGAGATCGCCGCTGTTTTTGCCGAAAGCGGCTACTCCCGGCTACCGGTCTACCACAAAGATGTGGACGACATTGTGGGACTGATCCACGAAAAGGACTTCCACGCCGCCCGCTACCGGGGACGCACGGATATTTCCGGCTGCATCACCCCCATCCACTACACCACCGCCAACGCCGAGCTGGGGGCCCTGCTGCGGACACTGCAGAAGAAAAAGATCCACATGGCCGTAGTGGTGGATGAATTCGGCGGCACCGAGGGTCTGGTGACGCTGGAGGACATTCTGGAGGAGCTGGTGGGAGAGATCTGGGATGAGCACGACGAGGTGGTGGAATCCATCCGCCGCCAGAGTGACGGCAGCTATCTCATCGCCGCCAGCGCCGATCTGAGCGACCTCTTCGACCTCTTCTCCATCAAGGACGACAGCGACGCCAGCACCGTCTCCGGCTGGGTCATCGAACAGCTGGGCCGTCTGCCCCAGGCAGGGGACCACTTTACATCCGACGGGCTGGAGGTCACCGTCACCCGGGTGGACCATCGCCGGGTTCTGGAAATTCAAGTGTTGGCCCCCGAAAAGGCGCCGGCGGAGACCTGACCTGCCGGCAGACATTTCCCCGTTAAAAAGGAGTTTTTATGCATCTATATACAACCGGTCAGTGGGTACTGCTGTTTTTCTTCTACTGCTTTTGCGGCTGGGTATGGGAGAGCTGCTATGTCTCCATCCGCCAGCGGCGATGGGTAAACCGGGGCTTTCTCCATGGGCCGGTGCTGCCCATCTACGGAAGCGGCGCCATCATCATCCTCTTCGTCACGCTGCCGGTTCGGCAGGACCTGCGCCTGGTATTCCTGTTGGGCACAGCGGCCGCCACGGCGCTGGAGTACGTCACCGGCGCGGTAATGGAGCGGCTGTTCCAGATGCGCTACTGGGACTACTCCAGTCAGCCCTTCAATCTCCACGGGTACATCTGCCTGACCAGCTCCATCGCCTGGGGCTTCTTCTCCATCTTGCTGGTGCGCCTGATCCATCCTCCCATCTCCCGGCTGCTGGCGGATATTCCCTCCTTGCTGGTGGACCCGCTGGCGCTGGTGCTGACCGCCGTATTTGCGGTGGATGTGGTGCAGTCCACCCAGGCTGCCCTGGATCTCAAGCGGGTCCTCTCCAAGCTCACGGAGGAGAACGAGGATCTGCGGCGTCTGGCCCGCCGGGCGGAGGTGGCTGCCGCCTTTGCCGCAGACGATCTGCGCCGCTTCCGGGAACGGACGGAAGTGGAGCGGCTGGAACGGGAAGAGGAGCGCCTCTCCCGCTCCCGGAAGTGGAAGGAGCAGCTGGAGGAGAACCTCCGCCGCCGTACCTCCGCCAAGCTCCAGGCCCTGCACACCATTTCCGACACACTGGAGCGGACCCTGGATCACCTGGAGGAATCCGCGGACCTCACCGGCGACGCCCTGGCC
>FR890948.1:12120-42469 GCA_000436875.1 Oscillibacter sp. CAG:155
CGGACTTACAGCCGCGCTCTGCGCATCCTGCGGGCCAACCCCTCCGCCAAAGCCAGGAAGGACTTTTCCGAGGCCATGGAATCTCTGCGCAAGCTGAGCGGCGGACGGCGGGATCGCTGAGAGGCATCCGCCTGCATCCCCTTTCTGAACAGAAAAACCGGATGCCATCCATACGGACGGCATCCGGTTTGTTTTTTGTCCAGACGCTCAGGCCGGGAGGCGCTTTCCCGTCTGGGGTGCAGCCCTGTCGAAATCCAACACCCGCCGGATGGACAGACGGTACACCACAACGCAGGCCAGGGGCCCCAGCACGTCGGAGATGGGCTCGGCGTAAAACGCCGCCCGGGCACCGAACAGAGCAGGGAGCAGGAAGAGGGCTCCGAAATACACCGCCTTGCGGAAGAAGGACAGCGGCAGGGAAAGGTGGACCTGCCCCATGGCGGTAAAACCATCCACCACCTCATACTGAATACCCAGGGGCAAAATGGCCAGTGTGCACACCCGGATGGCGGAGAGGGCCTCCGCCGCCAGATCAGCCTCACTGGTAAAGAGCCGCACAAAGAGCGGCCCCGCCAGCCGGGCCAGCACAAAGAGCAGCGCCACATACGCCACACACAGGATCGTAATATATTTTTGCGCCTGGATGATCCGCTCCCGCCGATGGGCACCGTAGTTGAAGGCCAAGATCGTCTGGGTACCGCCGGAGATGCCCCCCAGAGGCATGGTCACCACCAGCATGAAGCTCTGGGCGATGGTGGCGCAGGTCACCAGCCGGTCTCCCAAGGCGGCGCCGCCGTAGCGCTGCAAAACGGCGTTCATGGCGATGATCATCACATTGTCGATGGCGATGATGAGAAAGGGCGTAAAGCCCACCGCCAGGATACGCCCCATGAGCTTGCGCTGGTAGCCGCCGAAGGTGATGCGGATGGGCACCTTCCGGCCGAAGAGAAAGCAGAGCACATACACGCAGCTGGCCAGCTGGGAGAGCACTGTGGCCAGGGCGGCACCCAGCACATCCAGATGCAGTGCGAAAATAAAAATGGGGTCCAGTACCAGGTTCAGCACGGCGCCCAGCACCACGGAGAACATTCCCTTGCGGGCAAAGCCCTGGCAGATGATGAACTGGTTCATCCCCAGAGAGAGCAGGTTGAACACCGTTCCGCAGAGATAGACCGTGAAATACTGTTCCGCGTAGGGCAGTGTCACATCGCTGGCGCCGAATGCCATCAGCATCACCCGCCGCAGGGGGAAGATGACTGCCGTGATCACCACAGCGCACACGCACAGCATCAAAAAGCAGTTGTTGAGGATGCGGTGAGCATCCAGCCGCTTGCCCGCCCCCATGCGGATGCTCATCAGCGGCGCGCCGCCGATGCCGATGAGGGAGGCAAAGGCGCCGATCATGGTCACCACCGGCCCGCAGACTCCCACGCCCGCCAGGGCCACCTCGCCGATCCCGGCGATATTGCTGATGTAAATGCGGTCCACAATGCTGTAAAGCACGCTGACGAACTGGGCCAGCATGCTTGGGATGGCGATGCGCCGCACAAGAGGGCCAATGGGGTCGTTCCCCAGGTCGTTTTCCAGCTTCATAACAGGTTCCTCACACACGAAAAATAGGGCTGCCCGCTCCGGACAGCCCCCTTATTATAATACAGCGCCCTCAGTTTTCAACCCTAATTTTCTTCCTACAGCACGGCGCGCAGTTTCTCGCACAAATCGGCAGACCGGCCCCCTGTCAGACGGACGGTCCGCCCGTTGAGACGGATCTTTCCAGTGCCGCTGAATACGGAAAGGTCGCCCTCCGGGCCGTACAACTTCACACTGACAGCTCCAATGTCCTCGATCAGGCTTTTTCCCGTCAGGGAGTCCCAGCAGAGACGGTAGGAGTATCCCTCCAGGCTCTTCTCAACGGCCGCGGCCTTGGGGGACTCCGCCTCCACGGTGTACGTCTCCACATCCTGCCAGGGCTTGGAGGTCATGTCCACCACCTCCACCCCGCTGGTAATGACGGAGGCCGACAGCCCGCCCCGGACGTCAAATGCCCCCGTCAGGGACCGGGGCCAGAGTATCCAGGCGGCAAAGACCACCACCGCCGCCAGCACCAGAACCGGGATCTTTCTGCGAATGTTCTCTGCCACGGTATCATTCTCCTCTGCCGGTTTTCTCTCAGGATACCATGCCGGGCCATGACTGTCCATGCAAATCCAGGTAAAATCTTTCCGCTATACGCCCCGGAGATCGAAGTCCGGCGTGTACTCCTCCTTGGCGGAGGTGCGCTCCTGGGTGTAGCCGTCGGTAATGCCGCAGTTTTCCATGTAAGCCACCGCCGCCCGGTACTCCGCCCCTGTCACGTGGCGGGCCAGAGGCCCCTTTGCCCCCGGCTGGGGCGTGTACTGGCTCATGAGGGAGAAGAGCACCTCCCCGGGGCGGAAGGTCTCCGCCACCCAATCGATGCACCGGCGGGTGTTTTCCAGCTCTCCCGGGAGCTGCAGATGCCGGATCACAACACCCCGCCGGAGCCGACCATTCTCCAGCACATAGGGCCCCGTCTGGCGGTACATCTCCAGGATCGCCGCAGAGGCCCGTTCAAAGTAATCCTCCGCCCCGGAATAGCGCTTCGCGGGCCCCGGCAGGGCATATTTCAGATCCGGCAGGTACACCTGTATCTTTCCCTCCAGCAGCCGCAGCGTTTCTACGGACTCGTAGCCGCCGCAGTTCCACACCACCGGCACCGGCCATGTCTCGTCCCCCAGGGCTTCCAGAATGGCGGGGGTGAAGTGAGAGGGGGTCACCAGGTCCAGGCAGGCGGCCCCCTGGGCGATCAGTTCCCGGAAGATCTCCCGCAGCCGCTCCACGGTAATGGGCTTTCCGAACCCCTCCCGGGAAATCGTCCCGTTCTGGCAGAAACAGCAGCGGAGGTTGCAGCCGGAAAAGAACACGCACCCGGCGCCGTGGTCCCCCACGAGACACGGCTCCTCCCACTGGTGGAGCATGGCCCGGGCCACCACCGGGGAGGCAGGCATGCCGCAAAGTCCCCCTGCCCGGGTGTCCGTCCGCTCCGCGCCGCACCGGCGGGGACAAAGCGTACAGATCATAAGTCCTCCACGTGGAAGTCCGGCCCCAGGTCCCCGGCCATCCAGTGCCGGCGGCACAGGCCGATGTATTTGTCGTTGGCCCCCAGCTCCACCTGGGCGCCCTCTTTGAGCACCTTGCCGTTATGGTCAAAGCGGGCGTTGAAGGTGGCCTTCCGACCGCACCAGCAGACGGTTTTGACCTCCTCCAGCTTGTCCGCCATCACCAGCAGTGCCTCGCTGCCGGGGAAAAGGTCTCCCTTGAAGTCCGCCCGGAGCCCGTAGCAGATGACGGGGATGCCCAGATCATCCACCAGGTACACCAGGTACATGACCTCCTCTTTGGTGAGAAACTGGGCCTCGTCCACGATGATGCAGGCGTTTTGCTGCAGCTCCATCACGGAGAGATGCCGCATCTCATCAAAATAGATGCACGGGTAGGTCAGTCCGATCCGGGAGACCACCATGTGATCCCCGTCCCGGGTGTCCACCCGGGGCTTGACCAGCAGCGTCTGCTGTCCCCGCTCCTCATAGTTGAAGCGGGTCATCAGGGCGTTGGCCGTCTTGCTGGAGCCCATGGCTCCGTATTTAAAGTAAAGCTGTGCCATTGTGGTTTCGTCTTCTCCCTCACTGTTGTTTTTCCTGCTCCGGCGTCTGCCCGAGCTCCGGCCATTCTCCCATCGGGACGATGCCCGTTGTGTCCACCACCAGTTTCCGGCAGTCGGGGCAGTGCCAGGCTGTTTTATACGTTGGAAAACCGCCCTCGTTATCCAGACGAAGGTCTCCCGTTCCCCGGACCGTCAGCAGTCCGGGGCGCTTGCGCCGAAAGTGGATGGCATCCCGGCCGGTGAAGAGGTATCCGCCTTCCATCTCCTTGCCGCACCATGGGCAGGTCATGGGCGGAGGCGGGGTCTCCCGCTCTTCTTTGCGGCGGTTCCACCCCTCCTTCAGCTCTCTGCCCAGGTCCTTCACCTCATCCAAAAGCCCCGGCTCCTGTGCGCTCTCCCCGCCGGGAGGCTGGGCCGGTGCCTCCCGAGGTCGGCGCTTCTCCTCGTCCTTCCAGTCCCAGGGGTCGTCGCTCTTCTTCCAAAAGCTCATGGCCGTTCCTCCTCGTCCGCGTCTTTTTTCAGATGCTCCCGGAACCTCGCCCCGGTCTGCCGGGGCAGGAAGGTGATGGGCTCCGGCGTGGGACGGCCGTGGTAATAGCACCACAGCCACCGCAGACACCAGATGAGCTTCCGGACCAGCAGCATCAGCAGCGCAATGCCCGCAATGTTGATGAGTTCCATTTCCGCACCCTCCCGGCGTATTGCCTTACAGTCCGCACACCCATCCGGCGGAGGGCGGGTACGCCGCCTTTTCAAACCGGGGGTCCACGCCCCAGGCGGCGGCGATGTCCAGTACGTCCTCCTCGTCGGGCAGGGTCTCACAGGTGTCAGCGTTTTCCGGCGTGGGGAAGCGGTCAAAGCCCAGGGCCCGCTCCTGGGGCGTCAGCTCTCCCACGCTCTCCACCTGCCCGTCCAGACAGGCGTATCTCCGGCGGCACTGCCCATTTTCATAGAGTTCCCAGCCAAAGCAATTGGAGGTCCGGTGGCTCACGAACAGCTGAGCCTGGGAGAACTGGACCGCCATCTCCTCCTGCAGTGCCTGGGGGCCGCCCACGGCCAGCACCCAGCCCTCCAGCACCGGGGAGACAAACACACGCCCCTCCGGCTGCGCCTCCACCGCCGCCAGTCCCGTGGTCCAGTTGGCGCTCTGCCGCAGGCGGGGCCGCAGCGCGGCGATGACCTGTTCCGGATCGCCGCAGCGCAGCGCCATCCAGGTGCTCTTGTACCCGAAGGGCACCGGTCCGTCCGGCTCCTGGGAAACCTCCGCCGGGGTGGGGAGGATCACCGGGGGCGGAGCCTGGAGGACGGGCTCCGCCCCTGGCTCCACTGCCTCGCCGTTTTCCACCTGCTGCCGCAGCCGCCGGACCCAGCCCTTGAACCACCAGCCCAGGAAAAAGAGAATCACCGCCAGGATCACCAGGGTGCTCAGTTCGACTTGTTCCATACGTCCTCCAATTCCGTCATGGCCTCGGCATAGTACCGGGCAAAGGCGGAGGGCACCGCCCGCTCCCGGAGCGCGGCGGCGTCGGCCCAGAAAAAGTCCGCCGGGCCGTCTCCCTCCACCTCCAGGGTGTAACCGGTCATGTGCCACTCCACATGGGTAAAGATGTGCTTGGCCGTCAGCTTGTTCCGCCATGCCTTCACCGTCAGGCCCCAGGCGGCCGCTGCAGCTCCGGCGGCGTCCTCATCCAGGGCGCCGTCCACATTGGGAAATTCCCACAGCCCTGCCAGAAGGCCCCGGCCGGGTCGCCTGCGCAGTGCCGTTCGGCCCTGGCGCAGCAGCACCAGCACCGTCCGCTCCTCCACCCGGCGGGCCTTTTTCGCCGCCTTCACCGGCAGGGCCTGCGCCGTGTCCCGCAGACGCCCCAGGCAGAATCCCGCCGCCGGGCACACCTCGCACTTGGGCGCTCCGTTGGGAACGCAGACGGTGGCCCCCAGCTCCATGGTGGCCTGGTTGAAGATGCGGATGTCCTCCGCCGCCTCCGGCATCACCGCCTGGACCTGGGTCCGGACCGCCTTTTTCGTCCTGGGGTTCGCGATGTCGTCATGGCAGTCCGTCAGCCGGGTCACTACCCGCAGCACGTTGCCGTCCACCGCCGCCTCCCGCCGGCCGAACGCCGCCGAGGCGATGGCGCTGGCGGTGTAATCTCCCACTCCCGGCAGGGCCAGGAGCTCCTCATAGGTATCCGGAAAGGACCCCCGCTCCGCCACCAGCCGGGCGGCCTTCTGGAGATTCCGGGCCCGGCTGTAATAGCCCAGTCCCTCCCAGAGCTTCATGAGCTGCTGCTCCGGTGCCGTTGCCAATGCTTCCACCGAGGGGAAGGCCGCGAGAAACCGGGCATAATACCCCAGGACTGCCGCCACCCGGGTCTGCTGGAGCATGATCTCCGACACCCAGATCCGGTAAGGGTCCCGGGTGCGGCGCCAGGGCAGGTCCCGGGCGTTGGCGCGGTACCAGTCCAGCAGCGGCTCCGGCAGGGTGGAAAGGGGCGTTTTGGTTGTCAGAATATGATCGCACATGGTATGATTGTACCATAACCGGCGGGCGGTTCCCACCCCTCCGGCGGAATTTTTTCCGAAGGCCTTGACTTTCCCCCAGGTGGAAGGTATACCATAGCCCCGGAAGGGGGAGGTGAGACCCTTGAAAATCAACGAGGTGGAGACCCTGGTGGGCATCACCAAGAAAAACATCCGCTTTTATGAGGAGCAGGGCCTGCTCAGCCCCCGCCGGAACAGTCAGAACGGCTACCGGGACTACGGTGAGGCGGAGGTGTCAGCCCTGCGGCGCATCAAGCTCATGCGAAAACTGGGCGTTCCGCTGGAGGAGATCCGCCAGATGCAAAGCGGCGTCCACACCGTGGGGGACGGCATGCGGCGGCATCTGGTGAGTCTGGAGCGGGAACGGCAGAACCTGGCCGACGCCGCCCGGCTGTGCGCGGAGCTGACCGACTCCCACGAGCGGCTGGACCACCTGGACGCGGAATCACTCCTCGCCCGGATGGAGCAGATGGAACAGGAGGGGACGACCTTTATGAACAAGCAGAAGCAGGACACCCGGCGCCGCCGTTACGTGGCTCCGGTGCTGATGACCGTGCTGATGGCGGTTTTGATGGCGGGCCTCATCTGGCTTTTTCTCTGGAGCTTCGACACGGCCCCGGCGGGAGCGCCGCCGCTCCCCCGGGGCGCCCCCCCCGCCGCCCGGTGCTGGCGCTGTTTGTAGCCATTCCGGCGGTGGTGATCCTGGGTGTGGTGATTGCCCTGGTCCAGCGCATCCACGAGATCGGGCGGGGCGAAGAGGACGACGCCAAAAAATACTGAACGGCCATCCGTTTTCCACAAGTTCACCGGAAACCAGTTGAAAACCGCACCCCCATTTTTCAACACATAAGGAGGAAACCAACATGAAACTTGTCACCATTGAGACCATTCCCGGTCAGTCCTTTGAGGCGCTGGACACCGTCAAGGGCACCGTGGTATACAGCAAAAACTTCGGCCGGGATTTTATGGCCGGCATGAAGACTCTGGTGGGCGGTGAGATCACCGGCTACACAGAGATGCTCAACGAAGCCCGCCAGATCGCCACCAAGCGGATGGTGGACGCCGCCGAGGAGCTGGGCGCCGACGCCGTAGTGGGCCTGCGGTACGCGTCCTCCTCCGTGATGCAGGGCGCTGCGGAGGTCATCGCCTACGGAACGGCGGTGAAGTTCTGCTGATGCGCGTCACATTTCTCGCCCACAGCGGCTTCTTCCTGGAGCTGGAGACGGCGTGCCTGCTCTTTGACTGGTGGAAGGGGGAACTGCCGCCCCTTCCGGCGGACCGGCCGCTGCTGGTCTTTGCCAGCCACCGCCATGAAGACCACTTCAATCCCGCCATTTTCTCCCTGGCGGAGGGCGGGCGGGACGTCCGCTTCCTGCTGGGAAAGGACATCCGCCTCACGGAGCGCAACCGCACCCGGTGGAACCTCTCCGACGACGCGGCGGGGCGCTGCCTCTGCCTGGGCGGCGGCGAGACGGTATCCCCCGTCCCCGGCGTCACCGTGGAGACGCTGCCCTCCACCGACGAGGGCGTGGCGTTTGTCGTCTCCCTGGAAGGAAAGACCCTTTTCCACGCCGGAGACCTCAACTGGTGGCACTGGGAGGGGGAGGACAAGGCCTGGAACCGGAACATGGAGGTCAACTTCAAGCGCTACTGTGAGCCCCTCCGGGGACGGCACATAGACCTTGCCATGTTCCCGGTGGACCCCCGTCTGGGGGAGGACGGATTCCGGGGTCCCCGGTATTTCCTGGAGCTGACGGACACCGTACGCCTGCTGCCCATGCACCAATGGGAGCAATTCTCCTTCACCCGGGACTTTCTCGCCGCCTGCCCTGCCTTTGCCGGGCAGGTACTGCCGGTGGAGCGGAATGGGCAGTGCTTCACACTGTAACGAAAAAAGGGACCGTGCCATAAGGCACGGTCCCTTTTTTCTGCTTGATGGTTCTTTCAGCCCGTTACCAGCCAGCTGCCGGTCAACCCGGTGGGTGCCGCAGTCAGCTCCGGCACAAACTCCGTCTCGCCGGAAGCAGCGCTCACCGCCTGAGAGAGGGCGGAAACCTGGTCCTCGGTGGTGGCCGCATAGATCCGGTCCACCCGGGGGGCGATCTCCGTCAGCGTCAGTCCCGCCTGGCTGTCGCTGCCCTCGGAGATGGCGGCGGCCGGCAGCTCAATGGAGAGCTTCACGTCGTACTCCGCGAGAGCCGCCCGCATCTCATCCAGGAAGGCATTGAGATTTTGCACCTTGCCGGTCTCGCCGTAGGCGATTTTATCCAGCTTGCCCTCCGTGGGATAGCTCACGTCCGTGAGGAGGATCTCATCAAAGCCCATCTCCGCCAGCTCCTTGGCAAGGCCGCACAGATACTGCCGGGCGGCGGGCTTGGAGGGGTCCAGCCAGTTGAGGTTGTTGCCGTCGTAGAAGATATAGCCTCCGGTGTTTTTGAGTCCCATGCCCTCCACATCTGCCTTGGCCGCAATGGGGTCCAGCAGGCAGGAGAGTCGGGCGATGGTATACGTATCGGAGGCGGTCATGGCCGTCAGGGCCGCGGCCGTGGTGCTCTCTGTCTGAACCGCACCGGAGGCCGCAGGCAGGGTACTGTCAAAGTAGACATGGCCCGACGCATCCTTCACAGTGACGGCCACGCTGTTGCAGCCGGCAGAGGCGGCTTGGGCGGCAGCGCCGTTCCAATCGGTCAGGGGAGCGGCGGAGAGCTGCAGCGTCTGCGTCTCGGTGCGCTCCGGTTCTTCCATGGCGATCTCCACATTGTCAGGCGGCTGCTCCTGTTGAGAAGGCTCTTCCGTCTGCCAGGGCAGCTCCAGCCGGGCATGCCCCGTCTCATCGTAGACCACAAACCGCTGAAACACCATAAACAGCACGGCAGCCAGAATGATGACCACCAAAATCACCGCAAGGACGATCCGGCTCCTGGGCGTCCGCCCCCGGTAGCTGTGGTATCCTCTCGCTCCAGCCATTTCCGTCACCTCATTCCTTCCTGCCCGGCGGGACGCTTACGCTTCCAGCGCCATGATCTTATCCACACGGCGGGCATGGCGTCCGCCCTCGAACTCAGTGGTCAAAAAGACCTCCACCATCCGCTCGGCCAGGTTCTTGCCGGTAAAGCCGGCACCGATGGCCATCATATTGGCGTCGTTGTGGCGGCGGGTCATCTCCGCCTCCAGCGGATCGGCGCAGTGGGCGCAGCGGATGCCGTGGATCTTATTGGCGGCGATGGAGATGCCGATGCCGGTGGTGCAAAAGACCAGTCCCCGGTCGCAGCGACCCTCCGCCACGGCCCGGGCAGCGGCAGCACCGAAGTCCGGATAGTCACAGCTCTCCTTGGAATAGCATCCAAAGTCCTCGTATTCATGGCCCAGCTTTTCCAGCACGCCCTTGATCTGCTCCTTGAGCTCATATCCGCCGTGGTCACAGCCCAACGCAATCTTCATGATGTTCCTCCCGTTTTGTCTCGGTTTGTCGTTTGGTAGTGGTATTGTACCCCCTGCGGTGAGAAAAATCAATCACAGTTCGTGCCAGATGGGCTGGCGGCGGCAGAATGTGCAGAAGCGGGTAAATCCGCAGCGCCGCAGCAGCGCCTGATTTTCCCGGATGGCGGTGCCTACTGCGCCGGGGGCGTGGGCGTCGCTGCCCAGAGTGATGATCTCGCCCCCAAGCTCCCGGTACATCCGCAGCCACTTCTCGTCCGGCAGCGGGGTATGGCCCCGATTGGTGTTGAGTTCGATGCCCCGGCCGCCCCGGATCACGGTGCGCAAAATGGCTTCCATCTGGGGCTCAAAGCCGTCAAAGGTCATCTGAAAGCCCCGCAGCTCATTGAGATAGCGCAGCGGCAGCGTCAGATGGCCCAGCACGTCGAAGCCGCCCCAGTCCGCCAGGGCCTGCACCCGGTCCAGATAATCGGCGATGCCCCGGCGGGCCTCCTCCTCGTCGGCAGGGGAGAAGGTGAAAAGGCCCTCATGGTCAAACGCTTCCGAGAGGGCATGGATGGAACCGATGACAAAGTCCAGCTCCGGCGCATCCGCCAGCAGCCGCTCTGTCCTGGGCAGGTCCCGGACTGCCTCTCCCAGCTCGATGCCGAGCCGCAGCGTGAGCCGTCCGTCCCAGTCCGCACGGGCGGCGGCATACTCCGCCGACAGCGCCGCCCAGTCATAGTACTCCCGGGGCGCACCGGAACCCAGCAAAATGGGCTCCACGTGATCGGTGAAGCAAATCTCATCCAGTCCCGCCTCCGCAGCCGCCGCAGCCATCTCCGTCATGGAGTGGCGGGCGTCGGGGGAGATGCGGGAGTGGGTATGATAATCGGCCAGATAGTGTTGTACACTCATTTCTTAAACTTCTTGAAGAATTTTTTCTGCTCTTCGTAGTTGCTCTCGCCCATGCTGTCGGCAAACTTCTTGAGCGCTTCCTTCTGCTCCTTGTTCAGGTTGCGGGGTGTTTCGATATAGACGGTCACATACTGATCGCCCCGGCCCCGGCCGTTGAGGGAGGGGATGCCCTTGCCCTTGAGGCGGAAGGTGGTTCCGGACTGGGTGCCCTCCGGCAGGGTGTATTTCACCTTGCCGTCGATGGTGGGGATCTCCAGCTCCGCGCCCAGAACTGCCTGGGTAAAGGTGATGGGGGCCTCGCACAGCACGGACGTGCCTTCCCGGCGGAAGAGCTCGTGAGGCCGCACCGTGATGGTGATCAGCAGATCACCGGCGGGACCGCCGTTCTTGCCGGCGTTGCCCTGGCCCCGGATGGAAATGGTCTGGCCGTTGTCGATGCCGGCGGGGATGGTGGCCTGAATGGTCTTGCGCTTGCGCGCGGTACCGGTGCCCCGGCAGTCCTTGCAGGGCTGGTGAATGATCCGCCCCTTGCCGCCGCAGCGGGTGCAGGGGGAGGAGGTGGCAAACACTCCCATGGGGGTCTGGCGGCGGACCTGCACCGTTCCGGTGCCGTGGCAGTCCGGGCAGACCTCCGGCGTGGTACCAGGGGCGCAGCCGCTGCCGTGGCAGGTCTCGCAGTTTTCATACCGCTCCACCGTGACGGCCTTCTCACAGCCGAAGGCCGCCTCCTCAAAGCTGATGGCCAGGGACATGCGGATGCTCTCGCCCCGCTGGGGCGCATTGGGATTGGTGCGCCGGGCGCCGCCAAATCCGCCGAAGAAGCTGCCGAAGATGTCCCCCAGATCGCCGAAGTCAAAGTTGCCGTCGAATCCGGCACCGCCGCCGGCGCCGAAGTTGGGGTCCACACCGGCGTGGCCGTACTGGTCGTAGCGGGCCCGCTTGTCGGCGTCGGAAAGGACCTCGTAGGCCTCGTTGACCTCCTTGAACTTCTCCTCTGCCGCCTTGTCGCCGGGGTTCAGGTCCGGGTGATACTTCCGGGCCATTTTCTTATATGCTTTTTTGATCTCATCCTCAGAGGCACCCCGGGCAACTCCCAGGACCTCGTAATAATCTCGTTTCTGCTCTGCCATAGTCTCAACTCCCGTCAATTAGGAATGAGGAATCGGGAACCGCTTTCCGAGATCCCCAGTTCCTGATTCCTCATTCCTAATTCTCACAAAACGCTCCGAATGGGGCGGGGAGTGTTCTCCCCGTCCCATCGGTCTGAACGCTTCTTATTTCTTGTTCTGATCGTCGTCATCCACGACCTTGTAGTCCGCATCGTAGTACTGCTGGCCGCCCTGGGCGCCGGCGTCAGCGCCGCCCTGAGGACCCTGGGCACCACCCTGGGCGCCCTGAGGATTGGCCTGCTGATAGAGCTTTTCGCTGACGGCGTAGAAGGCCTGGGTCAGCTCTTCGGTAGCGGCCTTGATGGCAGGGATATCCTGGCCTTTCAGGGTCTCCTTCAGCTTATCGATACCGGCCTGGACCTTGGCCTTGTCATCCGCGGGGATCTTGTCGCCCATCTCGGAGAGGGTCTTCTCGCTCTGGTAGACCATCTGGTCGGCCTGGTTGCGAACGTCCACCTCTTCCTTCATCTTCTTATCCTGGGCAGCATACTGCTCGGCTTCCTTCACGGCCTTCTCAATGTCCTCCTTGGACATGTTGGAGGAGGAGGTGATGGTGATGTGCTGCTCCTTGCCGGTGCCCAGGTCCTTGGCGGAGACGTTGACGATGCCGTTGGCGTCGATATCGAAGGTCACCTCGATCTGAGGCACGCCGCGGCGGGCCGGGGCGATGCCGTCCAGGTGGAAGCGGCCCAGGGACTTGTTGGCAGCGGCCATCTCGCGCTCGCCCTGGAGGACGTTGACCTCAACAGAGGTCTGGTTATCAGCGGCAGTGGAGAAGATCTGGCTCTTCTTCACAGGGATGGTGGTGTTGCGGTCGATCAGCTTGGTGAACACGCCGCCCATGGTCTCAATGCCCAGGGACAGAGGCGTGACATCCAGCAGCAGCAGACCCTTGACGTCGCCGGTGAGAACACCGGCCTGAAGGGCAGCGCCCATGGCCACGCACTCATCGGGGTTGATGCCCTTGAAGGGCTCGTTGCCGGTGAAGTTCTTCACAGCCTCCTGCACGGCGGGAATCCGGCTGGAGCCGCCCACCAGCAGCACCTTGGAGAGGTCGCTGGGCTGCAGGCCGGCATCGGACATGGCCTGACGCACAGGGCCCATGGTGGCGTCCACCAGATGGGCAGTCAGCTCGTTGAACTTGGCCCGGGTGAGGGTCACGTCCAGGTGCTTGGGGCCGGTGGCGTCGGCGGTGATATAGGGCAGGTTGATATTGGAGGTGGTGACGCCGGAGAGCTCGATCTTGGCCTTCTCGGCGGCTTCCTTCAGCCGCTGCATAGCCACCCGGTCGTTGGACAGATCCACGCCGTCGGTCCGCTTGAACTCGCTGACCAGGTACTTCATGATGCACTCGTCGAAGTCATCGCCGCCCAGGCGGTTGTTGCCGGCGGTGGCCAGAACCTCGATGACGCCGTCGTCGATCTCCAGGATGGAGACATCGAAGGTGCCGCCGCCCAGGTCGTAGACCATGATCTTCTGGGACTGCTCCTTATCCACGCCGTAAGCCAGAGCTGCGGCGGTGGGCTCGTTGATGATCCGCTTGACGTCCAGTCCCGCGATCTTGCCGGCGTCCTTGGTGGCCTGACGCTGGGCATCGGTGAAGTAGGCGGGAACGGTGATGACGGCCTCGGTGACGGGGCTGCCCAGATAGGCCTCAGCGTCCGCCTTCAGCTTCTGCAGGATCATGGCGCTGATCTCCTGAGGCGTGTAGCTCTTGCCGTCCACGGTGACCTTGTAATCGCTGCCCATCTCACGCTTGATGGAGGAGATGGTGCGGTCAGGGTTGGTGATGGCCTGGCGCTTTGCCACCTGGCCCACCATCCGCTCGCCGGTCTTGGAGAATGCCACCACAGAGGGGGTGGTCCGGTTGCCTTCCGCGTTGGGGATGACGACGGCTTCGCCGCCCTCCATCACAGCCACACAGGAGTTTGTGGTGCCAAGGTCGATACCAATAACTTTAGACATAGTTGATTCCTCCAATATATCGTTCAAATATCAATTATCATTTTCAAAACCGCTCCGGAGGGACGGTTGCTTTGATCAGTTGGCCACCTGCACAATAGCGTGGCGGATGACCTTGTCGCCCATGGAGAAGCCCGCCTGGAATACCTGAGCCACCACGTTCTCGCCCAGGTTCTCATCGTCGATGTGCATCACGGCGTTGTGCTTTTCCGGATCAAAGGGCTGGCCCAGGGCGTCCATCTCAGTGACACCCAGCTTCTTGAGGATCTCCTGATACTGGTGGAAAATCATCACAAGGCCCTTCTTGTGAGGAGAATCATCGTCCCCCTCGGTGGATGCCGCCCGCTCCAGATTGTCGTACACATCCAAAAATGCCCGGATGGTGTCCGCCTTGGCATCCTGATAGATGCCGTCCTTTTCCTTGGTGGTGCGCTTGCGGTAGTTGTCATATTCTGCGGTGAGCCGGGTGAACTGGTCCTTCACGGATTCCAGCTGTTTGGCGGCCAGCTCGGCGGCCTCCATCTGCTCCCGGGTCAGCGTGTAGGTCTTTTCCTTTTTCTTTTTGCCTTTGGCGCCCTTCTCCGCCTTTTCCGCGGCGGACTGGTCCTGGGCAGTCTCCTGAGCGGACTGCTCTTCCCGGACGGGCTCCTGCTGAGCGCCCTCCTGGGCCGTCTGTTCCGCCGGCTCCTCGGGCCGCTTGTTCTCTTCGCTCATGTCTTCGTATCCTCCTTCGGGGGTAATCCTTCCTGTTTTCCAAACATCCTCGTCAGCCCGTCGGCAAAGCCGGCCAGCCGGGCCGCTACGGACGCATAATCCATTCTGGTGGGACCCACCACGCCGATCAGCCCCCGCATCTCGCCGCCGATGTCGTAGCTGGCCACCACAACACTGGTGTCCTGCAGCGCCTCGCTGACGTTCTCCGGCCCGATGAGGATCTTCATGGGGCCCTCCTCCGGCATGGGGAGGTTCTCCTTGCTGTCGGCCAGGAAACTCATCAGCTGATGGGCCTTGTCGGCGTCCCGGAATTCCGGGAGCTTCAAAAGCTCCCTGGCTCCGGCGGTGACGATCTCCCGCTGTCCGGCCTCCTCCAGCACATCCACGGCATAGGCCACGGTCTGGCTGAGCAGCAAAAAAAGCTGCGGTGTGACCTGCTCGGAAAGATCCATCAAACGCAGGTTCATCTCGTCCACGGAGATGCCGGTGAAATTGGTGTTGAGCAGATTCACAAGGCCCGGCACCTGTTCCGGTTCCACTTTCAGCTGCAGCCGAAGCAGCTGGCTTTTCACCCGGTCGTCTCCCAGCATCATCACCACGATGCAGCTGTGCTCATCTACGGGCAGCAGCTCGAAGCGGCGGGCAACGGTCTTTTTCCGACCGGCGGCGGTGATGTAGGCGGGGTAGTTGACAAAGGCGGAAATCGCTTTGCCTGCCTGGGAGATCACCCGGTCCAGCTCCTCCATCTTCATCTGAAGGGACTGGTTGATCCGCTCGGTCTCCGCCAGGCTCAGCCTCTGCTGTTCCATCAGCTCGTTGACATAGAGCCGATAGCCCTTGGGGGAGGGAACCCGTCCGGCAGAGGTGTGGGGCTGCTCCAAATAGCCCAGCTCCACCAGATCCGCCAGTTCATTGCGGATGGTGGCGGAGCTGATCTTGCCGCCCATCTCGGCGGCAATGGTCTTGGACCCCACCGGTTCGGCGGTGTGGATGTAGTCCTCAATCACGACCTTCAGTATTTGCTTTTTCCGGTCCGTCAGTTCCACAAAAAGCACCTCTCGCCAAACTTGCAGTTTGCTTTAGCACTCCGTTCTCCTGAGTGCTAAAGTGAGTTTACCACCGGCGCAAACCGTTGTCAACGGGTGGATATAAATAAATTGTAAACAAACGGCAGACGTTTTTTGAACACCCAAAATTGGGGGGTATCTGCGGTCCCTGTTCCCGTCGGAGACGTAAAAAAAGTGGGCCATCCCGCAGGATGGTCCGCTTTTTTCCCTGTTTCATGGATGCGCCCGCCGGGGAAATGAACATAATCGGCAAAAAGCCGTCTGCACCGGACCGCTCCCGGTACATCCGCTCACAGCGTCTCTGCCGCCCGGCGCACATCCGCCGCCAGATAGAGGGACCCCAGGGCACATACCACGCCGTCCTGTCCCGCCGCCATGGCGGCGATCCGAAGCCCCTCTTCCACGCTCTCGCAGGCGCAGGTGGGAACGCCCCGGCGCCGCACCAGGGCCGCCAGCTCCGCTGCACCCATGGCCCGGGGGCTGTCCGGCCGGACGGTGACCACCGCCTCGGCGATGGGGGAGAGCAGATTCAGCATGTCCTCCACGTCCTTGTCGACCATGACGCCCATGAGGATCACCAGCTTTTTCCCGGGGAACAGCGCCTTCAGGCTCTCCACTGTGGCGGCCATGCCGTGGGCATTGTGGGCACCGTCCCGGAGGATCACCGGGTCCGCCCGGCGCAGCACCTCCAGCCGCCCCGGCCAGCGGACGGCAGAGAGCCCCTGTCGCAGAGCTTCGTCGGAGATGTTCCATCCCTTTTGCCGCAGCACCTCCACCACCGTGATGGCCACGGCAGCATTGCGGGACTGGTAGAGCCCCACCAGCGGCAGGCGCAGCTCTTGATAGGGGACAAAATCCAGCTCCGTACCGGCAAGGTCCGTCCGGCGAACCTGCAGGCGGGTGAAGTCCACCTCCGTCAGCGCGGCCCCCTGCTCCCGGCAGCGCTGCCGGATGACGGCATCCGCCTCCGGGCAGCCGCCGCAGCTGACGACGGCACCGCCGGGCTTGATGATGCCGGCCTTGGCGGCGGCGATGTCTGCCAGGGTAGGCCCCAAAATGGCAGCGTGGTCCATCCCCATGGCGGTGATGACTGCCGCCTCCGGCACATCAATGACATTGGAGGCGTCCAGACCGCCGCCCAGGCCCACCTCCAGCACCACGATGTCGCAGCGGCACTGCCGGAAATACAGCATGGCCACAGCGGTGATCAGCTCAAACTCCGTGGGGTGGTCCGGCATGGCCTCCGCCACAGGGCGCACCTGTTCCGTCAGCGCGCCCAGAATCTCCGGGGAAATCAGTGCCCCGTCCACCCGGATACGCTCCCGGAAATCCTCCAGGAAGGGAGAGGTACAAAGTCCCACCCGATACCCCGCTGCCCGGAGGACCGAGGCCAGGCAGGCGCAGACGCTGCCCTTGCCGTTGGTCCCCGCCACATGGACGAACCGCAGCTGCCGCTGGGGATCTCCCAGCTGCCGCAGCAGTGTGCGGATCCGCTCCAATCCCGGTGTGTGGGCCTGCCACTGAAAGCTGTCGATATAGGCCACCGCGTCTTTGCCGTTCACCGGCGTCCGCCTCCTCTCAAGCTCGGCGCGATACCACCTGCCGCCGCAGCAGACGGACCAGGGGCACGGCCACCGTAGTGACCACCACGGCAGTCGGAATGCCGGAGATGATCCGAACGACGGCAGAGCCGAACACGTAAGCAAAGCTGTAATATCCCATGATGACGCTGTCCAGATACATCACCAGTGTATTCACCACTGTGGTGCATAGGGCCGCGGCCATGCAGATCACGTAGCACAGGACCGGCCGCTCATCCAGACTGCGGGGGCCCTTCCTCAGAGTCAGTGCGGCGCAGCCCACCGCCAGCCCCCGCACCGCCGGCGGGATCAGCCACAGCACGGTGGTGGGCGTCACGCCGTAGGAGAGCGTCTGGTTGAAAAACTCTCCGATGGCGGCAATCAGCATTCCCTCCACCGGTCCGAACAGCAGCCCGCCCACAATGACCGGCAGCGAGGCAAAGGTGATGTGGAAGCTCCACGCCCGGAAACCCACCATATTCAATGCCAGGTACAGGGCGGCCAGCATTCCTGTCAAGCAGATCCTGCGGGCGGTGTTGTTGTAATTGTCCATCTTAAAAACCTCCTTCTGTAATCCGGCAGTCCGAACTCGGAACGCCGCACAGAGAGGAGGATGGTTCCGCTTCCCATATGCGGCAGCGGGATGCGGAACACACACTGCGGACATCGGCCGATACGGCCCGCCCCTTCGTCCGGAAAACAACTCCCCGTTTTTCCGGCACTCTTTTTCACGTATGTTCCTACTCTGCCTGAATGCTATTCATGATATGCCCTTTGTGGGAAAAAGGCAATAGAAAAGTGCCCCGAATCCAAAGATTCGGGGCACTTTCAGCCTGCCGAAAAAGTTTCAGCAGGCTGCGCAAGGTTTTCAGTCCTTCTCAAAGTCCTGAAAACCTTGGGATCAAAAACGAAAGACACCCCTCCTGGGTTTCTTTCGTATCTATCTTCCTTCCCGCTGTTCTGGCCGGCCGTCTAAATCAGAACACTAAAAAAGCGCCCCGAATCCAAAGATTCGGGGCACTTTCTTTCAACGCAGAAAGTGAGAACGCTTACTGAGCGGTACCGGCAGTCTCGTCGGCAGCCTTGGCGGCAGTGGCCTTTGCGGCAGCAGCCTTCTCGGCCTGAGCCTTCTTGATCGCCTTGTACTTTTCCTTCTCCTCGGCGGTAGCCACGGGGAGGATGGCGTCTCTCGGGCAGACCTTGGTGCAGAGCTTGCAGCCCACGCACTTGTCGTAGTCGATAACAGCCACGCCGTTGACCACATGGATGGCGTCCTTCTTGCACTCCTTCTGGCACAGGCCGCAGCCGATGCAGGAGTTGGAGCACACGCTCATGGCAGCCTTGCCCTTGTCCTGGTTGGCGCAGGCCACGTGGACCTTCTTGGACACAGGAACCTCGGTAATCAGGTGACGGGGGCAGGCATGGGCGCAGGCCATGCAGTCGGTGCACTTGTCGGGGTCCACCACGGCGGCGCCGTTGGGGCCGATGGACATGGCGCCGAACTGGCAGGCCTTCACGCAGGAGCCGAAGCCCAGGCAGCCGAAGGCGCACTCCAGAGGACCCGCAGCAACCTTGGTGGCGGAGATGCAGTCATGCACACCGCGATACTCAAAGCGCTTGACGGCGTTGGTGCCGCCGTTGCAGCGGACGAAAGCGACCTTCCGCTCGCCGGAGGGGGCCTCCTGGCCCATGATCTTGGCGATGGCGGCAGCGTTCTCGGGGCCCGCGGGAGCGCAGGCGGTCACGGGAGCGGTACCGGCCAGGATGGCAGCGGCGCAGCCGGAGCAGCCGGGGAATCCGCAGCCGCCGCAGTTGGCGCCGGCCAGGTGGCTGAGGATCTCCTCCTCACGGGGGTCCTTCTTGACTTCAAAGACCTTGGAGGCCACGGCCAGGACCAGGCCGAACACGGCACCCAGGATACTCAATACCGCGATGGCGGCAATTACATTAGCCATATTCCTTGCCTCCTTACCAGACCTTCAGGCCGGAGAAGCCCATGAATGCCAGGGCCATCAGACCTGCGGTGACCAATGCGATGGGGAAGCCCTCAAAGGCCTTGGGATAGTCGGCAAACACCAGACGCTCCCGGATGCTGGCGAAGAGCACGATGGCCAGCAGGAAGCCCAGGCCGCCGGTGATGCCGTAGACCACGGACTCGATGAAGCCGTAGCTGTTCTGCACGTTCAGCAGCACGACACCCAGCACAGCGCAGTTGGTGGTGATGAGGGGCAGATAGATGCCCAGAGCGGTGTACAGGGAGGGCATGGACTTCTGCAGGAACATCTCGATGAACTGCACCAGAGAAGCGATGACCAGGATGAAGGTCACGGTCTGCATGTACTCCAGGCCGAACTTCATCAGCACGAACTTGTTAACCACATAGCACACGGCGGAGGCCAGGCCCATGACGAAGGTCACGGCGATGCCCATGCCCACGGCGGTGTCGACCTTCTTGGAAACGCCCAGGAAGGGGCAGATGCCCAGGAACTGAGAGAAAATGAAGTTGTTTGCCAGGATGGCGCCCAGCATGATTGCCAGGAGGTTTGTGATCTGATCCATTACTTGCTCTCCTCCTTATTCTTAGACTTGGCCAGGGCCCACTGCATGAAGGCGATCAGGCTGCCCAGCACCAGGAAGCCGCCCACAGGCAGGGTCAGCATACCGGCAGGGAACTGGGAGGGGATGATCTGGATGCCCTTCAGGTCGGGACCCAGGATGCCGCCGCCGAAGGTGCCGGCGCCCAGCAGCTCACGGATGATGCACATGATCAGCAGCACCACGGTGTAGCCGATGCCCTGGAAGATGCCGTCAAAGAAAGAAGCGGCAACGCCGTTCTTATAGGAGAAGGACTCCGCACGGCCCAGGATGATGCAGTTCACCACGATCAGGGGGATGAACACGCCCAGGGAGGACGCCAGGGAGGGAACGTATGCCTGGATCAGCAGGTCCACGCAGGTCACGAAACCGGCGATGACCACGATGAACATGGCGATACGGATCTTGTCGGGGACGATCTTACGGATGGCGGAGATGATGACGTTGGAGAGCGTCAGGATCACCGTAACGGCCAGGCCCATGCCCAGGCCGTTGAAGAACGAGGTGGTGATGGCCATGGTGGAGCACATGCCCAGAACCTGCACCAGAACGGGGTTGTTGGTAATCAGGCCTTCTTTAAACTGTTTTCCCAAATTCATGTCAGTTGCTCCTCCTCTCTCAGCCGATGGCGCCGGCGGCAGCCAGCGCGGCGTTCACACCGGTGGTGACACCCTTGGTGGACACGGTGGCGCCGGAGATGGCGTCCACATTGGTACCCACGGTCAGGGTACCGTCCGCGGCGCTCTTGCCGACAAACTGGTCCAGAACGCCCACGCCGCTGGCCAGGGCCTCATTCTCCATAACCTTGGAGCCGATGCCCGCGGTCTCGGAGTTATCCACGATGGAGACGCCGGTGACAGTGCCTTCGCTGTCCACGCCCACCATCATCTCAATGTTGCCCTGGGAACCGGAGGCCACGACCTTGATGGCGTAGCCGTCGTTCTCACCGTTGACCAGCACCTCATAGACGGAGTCCAGGGTGCCGCCGGCGGAAGCGGCAGCGGAGGTCATCTCGTCGGTCAGTTCCAGCGCATCGGAGAACTCGGTGTTCTCGGGGTCAGCCACCACGGCCTTCATGGCCTTCTGGGTGTTCTCCCAGTTGATGGCCGCAATCTTATCCGCGGTGATGGCGTTGACGCCGCCCAGTGCGGCAGCCACCACCAAGCAGGTCAGAAACAGTGTCACGGTCAGCTTGATGATATACTTGGGGTCCATATCGACCTTTTCCTTGGTCTTGACTTCGTTGCTCATTTCGCAGCCGCCTCCTTCTTTTCGGATTTCACGACGCCAAAGCGGGCGGGCTTGGTGAACTTATCGATCAGAGCCACGCACAGGTTCATGATCATGATGGAGTAGCAAACACCCTCGCTGTAAGAGCCGAAATAGCGGATAAACACGGTGAACAGGCCGCAGCCGATGCCGAAGATCAGCTGGCCCTTCTTGGTCACAGGAGAGGTGGCGTAGTCGGTCGCCATGAAGAAGGCGCCCAGCATCAATCCGCCGCCGAAGATGCTGTAGAGCATCCACTCCAGGCCGGAAGCACCGTAACGGGGGAACAGGAAGGTCAGCACGGCGACGGTGGCGATGTAAGCCACGGGGGTCTGCCAGTTGATGACCTTGCGGATGATCAGGTACAGGCCGCCCACGATCAGCAGCAGGGCGGAAACCTCGCCCATGGAGCCGGGGATCTTGCCCAGGAACATATCCATGATGCTGTACTGGCTCAGGGCCTCCAGATCGCCGGTCTTCATCATGGCCAGCGGGGTGGCGGTGGTCACCACATCCACGGTGCCGCCGAAGAGGGGTGCCTTGTTGGCAGCGGGATCCACCCAGGTGGTCATCACGCTGGCATAGCTGCCCAGCAGGAACGCACGGCCGGCCAGAGCGGGGTTGACAAAGTTCTTGCCGATGCCGCCGAAGAGCTGCTTGACCACCACAATGGAGAAGAAGTCACCGATGAGGATCATCCACAGCGGGGTGGAGGGGGGGCACACAAAGGCCAGCAGCATGCCGGTGACCACAGCGGAGAGGTCGCCCACAGACTGGGGCTTCTTCATGAGCTTGCGATACAGCCACTCCCAGAATACGCAGCCCACCACGGAAACCGCGGTCAGCAGCAGGGCCTCCACGCCGAAGGTGATGACAGCCCAGACCAGGGCGGGCACCATGGCGATGATGACGTCCAGCATGATGGAGCGGGTGGTCTCCGCCGCGCGGATGTGGGGGGAAGAAGTGGCAATGAGCTTCAAATTCTTGTAATCCGTCATTTGTTGACAGCCTCCTTCTTCTCTTCAGCAGCCGCTTTCTTTGCCTCGGCGGCCGCCTTGTCGGCAGCCATCTTATCCTTGAGCAGCTGCTTGCCGGTCTTGAACATATGGGTCAGATGCATCCGGGCCGGGCAGATGTAGGAGCAGGCACCGCACTCCATGCAGTCCATGATGTGGGCGTCGTTGAGCTCATCCACCATGCCCTTGGAGGCATACTGGTACATGAAAAGAGGCTCCAGGTGCATGGGGCAGGCAGCAACGCACTTGCCGCAGCGGATGCACTGGGGATTCTCCACGGTCTGCTCCTCGTTCTCGCAGAAGGCCAGCATGGCGCCGGTGCCCTTGGCAACGGGGATGTCCGCGGTATACTGGGCCATGCCCATCATGGGGCCGCCGCACACCAGCTTGTATGTACCGTCCTTCAGTCCGCCGCAGGCGTCGAACAGGAGGGAGACGGGGGTGCCGATGGGGCACTCGATGTTCTTGGGCTCCACCACGCCGGAACCGGAGACCGTCACGATCTTCTTCACCACGGGCATGCCGGTGGTGATGGCCCGGTAGATGGCGCAGGTGGTGTTGATATTGAACACGGCGCAGCCGATGTTGGCGGGCAGGCCTCCGGGAGGCACCTGCTTGCCGGTAATGGCCTGGCACAGCTGCTTCTCACCGCCCTGGGGGTAACGGCAGTGCAGAGGCTCCACCACAACGGGAGCCTTCTTCTCGGCGATGACCTTGTTCATGGCGTCAATGCCGTTCTGCTTGTTATCCTCCACGCCGATGACCACTTTGTCCACGCCGAACATCTTGGCAAGATACACGCAGCCGCCGATGATCTCCTCGGGGCGCTCCAGCATGGTGCGATGGTCGCCGGTGATGTAAGGCTCGCACTCAGCGCCGTTGATGATGACGGTGTCCACCTTGCCGATGCCGCTGGTGATCTTCACGTGGGTGGGGAAGGTTGCGCCGCCCATACCAACGATGCCGGCGTTCTTGACAATCTCCACCATCTCATCCACAGACAGGGCGTCGGGATTTGCGGGAGCCTGAACCTCCTCAGAGATCTCATCCTTGAAATCGTTCTCGATCACAACGGACATCATGTTGCCGCCCATGGAATAGGGACGGGGCTCCACCGCCTTGACCGTGCCGGAAACACTGGCATGGATCGGTGCGCCCAGACCGTGGAACTCACCGATCTTCTGACCGACCTTGACGTGGTCGCCCACCTTGACAAGGGGTGTGCACGGTGCGCCAAAGTGCATGGACATGGGAATGACCACCTGTGCTGGGGGTGCCAGCTGCTCGATGGCCTTTTCATTGGTAGCGGCTTTCATGTCGTTGGGATGAACGCCGCCAAAGAAAGCTTGTGCCATTGTCTTTCACCTCATTTTTACTCCTGATAGCCGCCAGGACGAAAGGAGACCCCGGCCCGCCGGCACGGGTCGGGATGGGCATGCCCTGTTGATACTATCACATACTGCGCTTCATTCTACACCCTAATCTCAAAAATGTCCAGACAATGAACAACTTTTTTTACGGAAATAATCCCTTTTTTTATTTGGTTTGTTCCGCTTTTCCATATCTTTTCCAGACTTCCCACGGAGTTTTCCGGGATTTCGCGCTCTTGCTATTTGTCAAAAAGCATGATACACTGCCCTCAAACAGGGCATTTTTTGCCGCTGTTTCCGGTTTTTCGCCAAACAACAAAGAGGAGGCCAAGACATGATGGCTGCAACCGTCGACCGAAGACGTTTAAAAGAAGAAACCAGGGAACTGCTGCGCACCGCTCAGGTCAGTCCCCGTGGCATGACCGCGCTGTATCTGGGGATTTCGCTCGTGCTGTCCCTGGTGGACGCGCTGACCAGCTCCGCCGTGCCCAGCGGGATTCTGGACACCTTCGTTTCCATTCTCGTCAGCCTGATGAGCGCGGTGCTCTCCGCCGGCTTTGTGATGTACTGCATGGCGGTGCGGCAGGGACAGCGTGCGGAATACCTGACGCTTTTTGACGGGTTCTCCTTCGTGGGAAAAGTCATCGGTCTCAACATCCTCATCGCCGTATTCACCTTTTTGTGGTCGCTGCTGTTCGTCATCCCTGGCATCATCGCGGCCTACCGCTACCGGTTCGCCCTCTATAATTTATATGAGAACCCGGACATCGGCATCCTGGATGCCCTGAACATGAGCAAGCAGCAGACCCTGGGGTATAAGGGACAGGTATTCATGCTGGACCTGAGCTATCTGGGCTGGAATCTGCTGGCCTCGCTGCCGTATCTCATTGAGACCTGGACCATCTACTGGAAGGTCCTGGAATCCATCAGCATCTACCAAACCGGGTTCCTGCCTGCGGAGGTGGCCCCGGCCATCCTGCCGCTGTGGGGCTGGACGTTGCTGAGCAGTCTGTGGAGCCTGGTGGTGAGCCTCTTCTACCTGCCCAATTACCAGTGCGTGGAACTGGGGTATTTCGACACCGCCAAGGACACCTCTGGTGTCCGGGCGGACCGACCGTCCCGCACCGGTCCGGACGACCTGGGCGGTCCCACCTTCTTTGAATAACCAAAAAGCGGACGGAGGATCAGACCCTCCGTCCGCTTTTTGATGTCTCACAGCCGAGGAAACTCCCGCCGCACATAGCTGCTGCGGCGCAGCGCCGACACCAGCAGCGTGGAGACTGCCGCGCCGAACGCGGCCTGGACCAGATTGGCCGGGACCCCGGCGGCGCCGCCCGCCAGACTGCCCACCAGCAAGGCGTCGTAGAGCCAATAGCCCACCACCATGGGGATCTCCCCTGCAACGCCGCACACCAGCACGCCCCAGCCATGCCGGTGCAGCCGTCTGTACAGCGCACCTGCCGCAAGTCCCATCACAGCCTTGATGAGCAGTGTGGCGGGGACATAGGCCGGGTAGGTCATCAAATCCGCCAGCGCCGGGCCGATGGCGCCTGCCGCCGCGCCGTACCCGGGCCCCAGCAGATACGCTCCCAGCAGAACCACCGCGTCCCCCAGGTTCAAATACCCTCCGGTGGGGGAGGGGATCTGCACCGCCAGCGTGGCGGCACAGGCCATGGCGGCCACCACCGCCGTCAGCACCAGCGTCTTGACCCGGTCTCCGGCCCGGGTCTCCTGCCTCATCGTCTTTTCCATACCCCCAGCTCCTTTCGGGATTTCCAGTTGTCATTGTACGGCAGATGTGATATTGTGAAAATATTCAATTTATCATTTTTTTATAAGGTCAGTTTGGAGGCCTGCGTATGCTGACATATTCCATGGAGGAGCGGGGCAGCCTGCCCCTGTATGAATATCTCTACCGCCGCATCCGGGCGGATATCCTGAACGGCACCCTGGCCGCCGGGGAACGACTGCCCTCCAAACGGGCGCTGGCGGAACATCTCCGAGTCTCCGTCATCACGGTGGAAAACGCCTATGCCCAGCTGGAGGCGGAAGGCTATGTCTTCACCCGCCCCAAGCGGGGGTTTTTTGTCTCTCAGGTCTCCCGGACTCCCCAGGTCCTGCCGCCGTCTCCGCCGCCGCCGGAAAAAGCACGGGTATGGCGTCTGGACCTCAAAAGCAACCAGGTGGACACCGCCCGCTTTCCTGTGGCCACCTGGGCCCGCCTGATCCGGCAGGTGCTGACGGAGGACGGAAACGCCCTGCTGCGGCCGGTCCCCCACCGGGGGCTGCCCGCCCTGCGGCAGGCCATTGCCGATGACCTGCGGGATTATAAGGGCATGGCGGTTTCCCCGGAGCAGATCGTGATCGGCGCCGGGGCGGAGTACCTGTATCTGCTGCTGGCCCAGCTGCTGGGGAGGGAGACGGTGCTGGCGGTGGAGGACCCGGGCTACCCCAAGATCCGCCAGGTCTACGGCAAGTGCGGCGTCCGCTGCTGTCCGGTTCCGCTGGACAGCCAGGGCATGGACCTGGCGGCCCTGGCCGCCTCCGGCGCCACGGCAGCTCATCTCTCACCGTCCCATCATTATCCTACCGGGCTGGTGACGCCCATTGGACGGCGGCAGGCCCTGCTGCAATGGGCCCAGGACCGGGACGCCTTCATCATCGAGGATGACTACGACAGCGAGTTCCGCTTCTCCGGCCTGCCGATCCCCACGCTGCAGAGCATCGACGCCGGGGGACGGGTGATCTACATGAACACCTTCTCCCAGACCATCTCCCCCTCCATGCGGGTGGGCTTTATGGTGCTGCCTCCGGCGCTGCTGGAGCGCTACCGGCGGGAACTGGATTTTTACGCCTGCACGGTCCCCGCTCTGGAGCAGCATGTCCTGGCCCGATTCCTCGCCCGGGGCCATTACGAGCAGCACCTCTCCCGGATGCGCAAGGAGTACCGCCTCCGCCGGGCCCAGGTGCTGGATGCCTTCCGGGCCAGCCCGTTTGCCGGCCGGATTTCCATTGCCGAGGAGGGGGCCGGGCTCCATTTCCTGCTGCGCCTGGACACTGCCCGCACCGATGCGGAACTACGCCGGCGGGCGGAGTCGCTGGGGGTGCGGCTGGGTTTTCTCTCGGAGTATGCCGCCGCGCCTGCGCCGGCCTATGCCCACACCCTGGTCATCAACTACGCCGGTCTTGCCCAGGACCGTCTCCCGGAGGCGGTGGCACTGCTGGCGGAGGTCTTTCAGGAGGACTGACACCACGCAAAAAACAGCGCCCCGGGCAGCTGCCCGGGGCGCTTTGTATCGGATCACCAAACCAGGTGAGACCGCCGCTTTCCAGCCGCCTCAGATGTCCCGCCGGCCCTCCAGCGCCCGCATCAGCGTGGCGTCGTCGGCAAATTCCAGGTGGCCGCCTACCGGAATACCGTAGGCCAGGCGGGTCACCCGCACGTCAAAGGGTTTGAGCAGGCGGGCAATATACATGGCGGTGGCCTCTCCCTCGGTGTCGGGGTTGGTGGCCATGATGACCTCCTGGACGCCGCCCTTGGCCACCCGCTCCACCAGGGACTTAATGGCCAGATCGTCCGGCCCCACGTGGTTCATGGGGGAGATCACGCCGTGGAGCACATGGTACTGGCCGTTATACTCCCGGCTGCGCTCGATGGCCGCCACATCCCGGGGGTCCGCCACCACGCAGATGGTAGACGGGTCCCGCTTGGGGGAGGCGCAGATGGGGCAGAGTCCTCCGGCGGTGAAGTTCTGGCACACCGGGCAGCAGGTGACGTTGTGCTTGGCGTCCAGGATGGCGTCGGCAAAGGCCTTGGCCTCCTCCTCCGGCAGGCCCAGCACGTAAAAGGCCAGCCGCTGGGCAGACTTGCCGCCGATGCCCGGCAGTCGGGCGAACTGCTCCACCAGATTTTGCAGCGGTGCGGGAAAATACTCCATATCGATGGTAACGCTCCTTTATCGTTCAATGGGACCGGGTGTCTCACGCCCGGGGCAGGTCCATGGCAAACAGCGCCGCGGCGCCGCCGGTGTGGATGAACACCAGATCCCCCGTCTCGCCGAAAGCCCCCTGTTCCAGCAGCTTCAGCATCCCTGTCCAGGCCTTGCCGGTGTACACCGGGTCCAGCAAAATGCCCTCGGTCCGGGCCAGCTCCTCCAGGTAGGGGGTGTCCTCCGGGTTGGGCACCGCGTATCCGGGCCCCACGTGATAGAACATGGCAAAGTCCCCCTCCCGGCGGGAAAGGGTGCCCTCCAGCAGTTCCGCCGCGCCGGCGGCCAGCTGGGGCACGATCTCCTCAAAGGGCTCGTCATCCACGCCGATGCCGGTGACCTTCGCCTTCGGCAGCTCCAGCGACGCCCCCAGCAGCAGTCCGGCGGTGGTCCCGCCGGAGCCGGTGGCGCTGATCAGATGGGCCGGGCACATGCTGGCCGCCTTTGCCTGTTCGGCGATCTCCCGAACGCAGACCACGTAGCCCAGCGTCCCCAGGTTGGTGGACCCGCCCACCGGAATGGGATAGGCCCGATGGCCCTCCTCCGCCAGCTCCGCGCTGCGCCGGTTCATGGCCTCGTAGATGTCCTGGTAATCGTCGGTGTCAAAAAAGCGGACCTGGGCGCCGTAGAGATCATCCAGCACCAGATTGCCCCGGTGCTCCGTGACGCCCCGCTTTTTCAGCAGCAGCTCGCACCGCATCCCAAGCCTCGCGGCACAGGCAGCGGTGAGCATGGCATGGTTGGACTGGGCGCCGCCGGTGGTGAACACCGTGTCGCAGCCCCGGCGTTTGGCGTCCGCCAGCAGGAATTCCAGCTTGCGGACCTTGTTTCCTCCCAGAGCCACGCCGCAAAGATCATCCCGCTTGATCCAGATGTTCCGACCGTAGCGGGCGCTGATGCCCTCCAGCTTGTAGAAGGGGGTGGGGAACACTCCCAGGTTCAGCCGGGGCAGTTCATCGATATGCTTCATCACGCGATCTCCTCCCTGTTCTCTCAGCCCCGCAGCTGGGCGATCCGGGCGGGGATATCCTCCGCCTTGTAGACGGCACTGCCCGCCACCAGCACATTGGCGCCTGCGGCGATACAGGTCCCGCAGGTCTCGGGGCTGACGCCGCCGTCCACCTCCAGCTCGCACGCCGGATTTTTCTCGTCGATCCACTTGCGCAGCGTGGAGACCTTTTCCATCTGATCGGCCATGAATTTCTGGCCGCCGAAGCCCGGCTCCACCGTCATCACCAGAATCAGCTCCACCTGCTCCAGATAGGGCAGTGCCGCCTCCGCGGGGGTGCCGGGTTTGAGGACGATGCCGCCCCGCTTGCCCTTGGCGTGGATCTTGTCCAGGGCCTCCTGGATCTTCTCCGGTGTGTCCGATTCCACATGGACGGTCACCAGATCCGCCCCGGCGTCGCAGAACTGCTCTACATACCGCACCGGCTCCACGATCATCAGATGGACGTCCAGCGGCATTTGGGTCACCTTGCGGATGGACGCCACTACCGGGATGCCGATGGTGATGTTGGGCACGAACAATCCGTCCATCACATCCACATGGACGTAATCGGCACTGGCGATGCGTCCGATGTCCCGCTCCAGATTGGCAAAATCGGCAGAGAGGATGGACGGTGCAATTTTAATCATGAAAAACGCTCCTTTTCTTCGCCTTTAACGTCTCCGGCGCCCTGCGGCGGGGACGGCCTGTGTGGCAGCGGCGCACGGCGGCGCATAGGATACCCCAAGCGGCCCGGACGCCCCCCGCGCGCACTTCCGCGCAGCATCCGCCCCTCCCGGGATGAGGCGCCGCCGCTTTTTGCATATAGGAGCCGGTGGGTCCGCCCGCCGGCTCTCTTTTTGTCCGCTTTCAGTGTATCAAACTCCCGCTTTAAAAGCAACCCGCCTTTCCGGACCGTATTTTTTATAGAGTGTTGCAAAAACAACTTTCAACACCACAATATCATGATATGCTAATAAACAAGAAAAAGACGGGGGCCTGAACAAAAGCCCCGTATGGAAAGGTGGGAGCGTTCATGGAACAGCAAATCGACTATGCGGAGCGGGCGGCACTGCTCAAGGCGCTGGCGCATCCTCTCCGGCTGCGGCTGCTGCATGGGCTGCTGCACACGGGATGCCACAACGTGGGCTGTATGGAGCAGCTCACCGGCGTCTCCCAGTCCTGCATCTCCCAGCATTTGCAGAAGCTGCGGATGATGGGCCTGGTGAGCGCGGAGCGCTCCGGAAACGAGGTCTACTACCGGGCGTGCTCGCCGGAGGCCGCCCGTCTGGTGGCGGTACTGATGGGAGAGGAGGTATCCAGCTATGCCCTATGACGTGCTGGTGATCGGCGGCGGCCCGGCAGGGCTGTCGGCGGCGGTGAATGTCCGCATCCGGGGCCGGAGCGTGCTGGTGGTCTCCAATCCGCCGGAGGAAAATCCCCTCTGGCGGGCGGAACGGGTGGATAACTACCTGGGTCTGCCGGGCCGCAGCGGCCCGGAGCTTCTGACGGAGATGCGCCGCCACGCAGAGAGCGCCGGTGTGGAATTTCTCACCGGCAAGGTTCTGACCTCCGTCCGCAGCGGCAAGCTGTGGTATGTCAGCGTGGGGACGGAGATGTACGCCGCCTCTGCTCTGGTGCTGGCGGCAGGTGTGGCCCGGGGGAAGAAGTTCCCCGGTGAGGCGGAGCTGCTGGGCAAGGGCGTGAGCTACTGCGCCACCTGCGACGGGATGCTCTACCGGGGCCGCCCGGTGGCGGTGCTGGGATACAGCGACAGCGCCCGGCGGGAAGCGGACTTCCTGCGGGAGATCGGATGCAGCGTGACCTACTTCCACCGCCCCAAAGAATGCCGCATCGAGGGGGACACCCAGGTAAAGGCAGTGGTCTGTGACGGTGAGCGGACGGCGGTGGACGGCGTGTTCTTGCTGCGGCCCACGGTGGCGCCTACGGACCTGTTCCCGGGCCTTGCCGTGGACAACGGCTACGTATCGGTGGACCGCCGGATGGCCACCAATCTGCCGGGGCTCTTTGCCGCAGGGGACTGCACAGGCGGTCCGCTGCAGGTGGCCAAGGCA
>FR890948.1:42498-49487 GCA_000436875.1 Oscillibacter sp. CAG:155
AGGGCCTCATCGCCGGACAGAGCGCGGCGGCCTGGGCCGTGGCGCAGGGCCGTGAGAGCGGGACCTGATCCCTATACATGTTAGTGAATACGGTTTGAAATTCAGACTATATTATTAAATGAAAAGAAAAAAGGAGTATGAACGTATGGCAATCAAGCATTTGACGACAGCGGAATTCGCCCCCCTGACGAAGGCAGCCCCTCTGGCAATGGTAGACTTCTGGGCCTCCTGGTGCGGCCCCTGCAAGATGCTCTCTCCCACGGTGGAGGCCATTGCCCAGGAGTATGACGGCAAGGTCCTGGTGGGCAAGGTCAACGTGGACGAGGAGCCGGAGCTGGCCCGCCAGTTCGGCGTCATGAGCATCCCCACGGTGGTGTTTTTGAAAAACGGCGTGGAGTTTGACCGCAAGGTGGGCGTGATGCCCGGCGACGTGTTCACCGGCATCCTGGACGACAATCTGTAAATCGCGTCCCATGGACGGGGGAGCAGGCTGAGCCTGTTCCCCCGCCTTTTTTGTCGTTACGGCTCCTGCCGGGGCTTTTCCCCGCAGCGGTAGCGGGCGCAGGCGGGCGTATCCACCGTGCGGTCCTTGAGCCGGGGATGGACGCAGTGCCCCTGGTCCAGGGGACTGTACCCCCGTCCGCACTTGACATAGTGGCGGCGGAAGTACTTGCAGCTCTCGCAGGTCTCGTTCATAAGCTCACCTCCGGCTCCAGTTTAAGGGTATATCCCTTAAAAGTCAATAAGGGGATTTCCCTTATTGTATACTGAGCGCGAGGTGATGTCATGTTCCATCATTTACGTGCACTTCGGGAGGACCGGAACCTTTCGCAAAAACAACTTGCGGAACTTTTACAGGTCCATCAAACCACATATTCGGACTACGAACTGGGAAATATCAACATTCCCGTGGAAGTTCTGATCCAGCTGGCAGAGTTTTACCACACCAGTGTGGATTACCTGGTGGATTACACCAATGATCCCCGCCCCTATCCCAAACGCTGAACCACGCCCGCCGTGCGATCTGCACGGCGGGCGTGGGTTTCTGTCCGGACACGGAAGGGGGCAGGGGATTGCTTCCACACGCAAAAAAAGAGGGAAGCCCATGGCTTCCCTCTTTTTCATTCAGTGATGTACCGATTCCGGGGAGGTGCTCAGCACTTCTCCACCACAACGGCAGTGCCCATGCCGCCGCCGATGCACAGGGTGGCCAGGCCCTTCTTGGCCTCGGGCCGCTTCTGCATCTCGTGCAGCAGCGTGACGATGATGCGGGCGCCGGAAGCACCAACGGGGTGGCCCAGAGCGATGGCGCCGCCGTTGACGTTGACCTTGCTCATGTCGAAGCCCAGCTCACGGGCCACGGCGATGGACTGAGCGGCGAAGGCCTCGTTGGCTTCCACCAGGTCGATGTCGTCGATGGTCACGCCGGCCTTGGCCATAGCGTTGCGGGAGGCAACCACGGGGCCGACGCCCATGATCTTGGGATCGACGCCGCCCTGGCCCCAGCCGATCAGCTTGGCCATGGGCTTGAGGCCGTACTTCTCCACAGCCTCACCGGAGGCCAGGATGATGGCAGCAGCACCGTCGTTGATGCCGGAAGCATTGGCGGCGGTCACGCGCTGCGTGCCCTTGTCGTCGGCATCCTGGATGCCCTTGGGCTCAAAGGTGTGAACAACCTGAGGATTGGGGGACTCGGGGCCAACGGGGAAGGCGCCGCGCAGCTTGGCGATGCTCTCGGGAGTAACGTTCTCCTTGGGATACTCGTCGCGCTTGAACTCCACGATCTCCTTCTTGACCTTCACGGGGACGGGAACGATCTCGTCATCGAACCGGCCGGAATCCCGGGCGGCGCAGGCCTTCTGCTGAGAAGCGGCGGCGAACTCGTCCTGCTCCTTGCGGGTGATGCCCCAGATGTCGTTGATGTTCTCAGCGGTGGTGCCCATGTGGTAGTTGTTGTAAGCGTCCCACAGGCCGTCCTTGATCATGGTGTCGACCAGCTTCTTGTCACCCATGCGGGCGCCCCAGCGGGCATCCATGGAGGCGAAGGGAGCGGCGCTCATGTTCTCGGTACCGCCGCAGACCACGACGTCGGAGTCACCGGCCAGGATGGAGCGGGCGCCCTCGATGACGGACTTCATGCCGGAGCCGCAGACCATGCCCACGGTATAGGCGGGAACGGAGTAGGGGATGCCGGCCTTGATGGAGACCTGCCGGGCCACGTTCTGGCCCTGAGCGGCGGTCAGGATGCAGCCGAACATGACCTCGTCCACCTGCTCGGGCTTCACGCCGGCACGGTTCAGCGCTTCTTTCACCACGATGGCGCCCATCTCGGCGGCGGGAGTGTTCTTCAGGGAGCCACCAAAGGAACCAATGGCGGTTCTGCAGCAATTGACGACATAAAGCTCTTTCATGATGTTCCTCCGTTTTTCTTGAAATTTGACCGGCAGGCGGTGCATTTTCCGCGCCGCTGCCGCAGTATCCATAACAAACGGCGAAGGACGGATGCACGTCAAACCCGGCAACAGGATTGCCAAATTTTTGACAAATGACGTTCCTTCACCCCGTCTGCAAATTTGATTATAGAGGCTTTTGCAGTCTGCGTCAATGCAATTTTATGTGAAATCCGAAAATTTGTTAAAAGTTTGACAAAACACCTGCCTTTTCCGTCAACTTGACGAAAAAGGCAGGTGTTTCCAAAATCCCCTATGTCCCGGCATCGTCCCGGGCACCATCCCGGGCAGCAGTCAGCCGCTCGTAGAAGGTGGGGACCTCCAGGGTGTCGAAGGCAGAGGTGGTGGTGACCTCCGCCTCCCGGGCGGCCTGCTGGAGACGGCTGTCAAAGTAGTCCGCCGCCACCGCCGCCGTGTCCAGCGGGCGGCGCAGCAGGAGATAAAACCCGTCATCGGCCTCCAGGATGCCGCTCCACTGACCTTCCTCCAGCGTTTTGGAGGCCTCTTCCACCGCCTCCGGCAGCACACCGGCTCCCGGCAGAAACGTCCGGGCGCTGTCTCCGGTGCCGTAGGTCTCCTCCAGGGCGGCAAAGGCTGCCGGAGGATCGGCGCTGGCATTGATCTGAGAGAAGAGAGACGCCGCCTGCTCCCGGCAGCTCTCCCGGTCCGCCTCGTCTGTCACCGGCACCACCAACCACTCCAGCGTCAGATACCCCCGCTCTCCCGCAAAGGCCTCCACGGCGCCCTCCGCCGGAGCCAGGGCGCTGCCGCTCTCGGCAGAGAGCTGGGAGAGCTTGCGGTAGAGGAGCGCATCCTCACACAGGGCCTCCGCTTCGCTGCGCTCCAGACCCCGGTCGGCCATCTGGGCGAGATATTCCTCCTCGCCGCCGGCCTCCTCCGCCTGTTTGGCCCAAAGACTGTCCATCTGGGGCTGGTCCGCATCCGTGATCTCCACCTGGTACTGCTCCGCCCAGTTTTCCACCGTGGCATAGAGCACCGTGTTGTCCAGTGCCTGCTGGCGGACGTAGTCGGCAAGGTCCGTGCCCTCCAGGGTCTCCGACCAGTCCAGGGTCAGCCCCGCCGCGTCATAGGCCGCCTTCAGCTGGTCACAGCCCCAGGTCAGCCAGTAGAGATACCGCCAGGCCGGCACCTCCCGGCCGTCCACCGTCAGAAGGACCGCATCGGGGCTGATGCCGGCAGCCTCGTAATAGAGGCCGGAGGTCCGTCCCTCATCCGCTTTCTTCCCGCCGCAGCCGGCCAGGGAAAAGGCCAGCAGCGCGGCAAGGCCCAGGGCCGCAAATTGTCGTCTCCTCATGTTCAGGCTCCTCCCACAGGATGTCCTTCCATCCTATGCCAAAGAGCGCTGTTTTATGCCTGCCCGGACGGCTCCGAGGCCAGCTTCAGATCCTCCACCAGAGCCAGGGCGGCCTCCAGCGTGTCCTCGCCGGGTTTGAGCTTGAGGGTGAGCATGGGGGTCTCTCCGGCGGAGAGGGTGAGCCGGAACTTGTACTTGCTCAATCCGCACACCGCCACCAGCGCCTCCGGGCGGAACACCGCCAGAGTAAAGCGCAGCATGCTGCCTTTCTGCGTGATGTCGCACACGCCGGCCTTGGCCGCCGCCGCCCGCAGCAGTGCCACGTCCAGCAGCGCCAGGACGCTCTTGGGGGCCTCGCCGTAGCGGTCCAGCATCTCGTCCAAAAGGTCGGAGGCGTCGTCGTTGGTCCGGATGGCGGCGATGCGCCGGTAGAGGTCCATCCGCTGCTCCGGCGCGGGGACATACCGCTCGGGGATGTTGGCATTGATGGTGAGGTCGGCGGAGCACTCCGTCTCCACCTTCTTCTCCTCGCCCTTTTCCTCCAGCACCGCCTCTTCCAGGAGCTTGAGGTACATGTCGTAGCCCACGCTCATGAGGTAGCCGCTCTGCTCCGGGCCCAGCAGATTGCCCGCGCCCCGGATCTCCAGGTCCCGCATGGCGATCTTGAAGCCAGAGCCGAACTCCACATACTCCCGGATGGCCGCCAGGCGCTTGGCCGCCGTCTCCTGGAGCACCTTGCCCCGGCGGTAGGTGAGGTAAGCATAGGCCCGGCGGGAGCTACGGCCGATGCGGCCCCGGATCTGGTGGAGCTGGGCCAGGCCCATCTTGTCCGCGTCCTCGATGATGAGGGTGTTGACGTTGGAGATGTCGATGCCGGTTTCGATGATGGTGGTGCACACCAGAATATCCGCCTCGCCGTCCACCATGGCCTGCATGACGGAGGAGAGCTCGTGCTCGCTCATCTTCCCGTGGCCCACCACGATCCGCACCTCCGGCCCCAGCATCTTCTGGATGCGGGAGGCGGTCAGGTCGATGGACTCCACCCGGTTGTGGAGGTAGTAGATCTGTCCGCCCCGGGCAAGCTCCCGGCGCATGGCGTCCTCCAGGATGGCCCAGTCGTGCTCCAGCACGTAGGTTTGGACCGGCTGGCGGTCCCGGGGGGGCTCCTCCAGGGTGGACATGTCCCGGAGGCCCGAAAGAGCCATGTTCAGCGTCCGGGGAATGGGGGTGGCGGAGAGGGTCAGCACGTCCACCTGACGGCTCATCTCCTTGAGCCGCTCCTTGTGGGTCACGCCGAAGCGCTGCTCCTCGTCGATGACCAGAAGGCCCAGGTCCTTAAACACCATGTTCTTCTGCAGCAGCTTGTGGGTGCCGATGAGCAGGTCCACGCGGCCGCCGGCCGCCGCCTCCAGAATCCGCTTTTGCTCCTTGGCGGGGGTGAAGCGGGAGAGGACCTCGATCTTCACCGGGAAATTGCGGAAGCGGCTGACGGCGGTGGCGTAGTGCTGCTGGGCCAGGACGGTGGTTGGCACCAGAATGGCGGCCTGCTTGCCGTCCAGGATGCACTTCATCACCGCCCGGAGGGCCACCTCCGTTTTGCCGTAGCCCACGTCGCCGCAGAGGAGCCGGTCCATGGGCCGGGGCTTTTCCATGTCCGCCTTGATCTCCGCGATGCACCGCAGCTGGTCGTCGGTCTCCGTAAAATCGAAGGACTCCTCAAATTCCCGCTGCCAGGTGGAGTCGGGGGAGAAGGCAAATCCCGGCTGCTTCTGCCGCTGGGCGTAGAGGGCGATGAGCCCCTTGGCCAGATCCTTGGCGGCCTTTTTGGCCTTGGTCTTCTGCTTGGCCCACTCGGTGCCCCCCAGCTTGTTGAGCCGGGTCCGCTCCTGGTCCTCACCGCCGCCGATGTATTTGCTCACCAGATCCAGCTGCGTGGCGGGGACGTACAGACAGTCGCCTCCGGCGTAGTCGATCTTGATGTAGTCCTTTTCCACACCGTCCACCGGCAGACGCTGGATGCCCACGAACCGGCCCACGCCGTGGTGCTCGTGGACCACCAGATCGCCGGGGGTCAGGTCCGTGTAGGACTGGATCTTCTGGCGGTTGGAGGTTTTCTTCACCCGCTGCCGCTTGCCCGCGGAGGTGGCGGTCAGCTGGCCCTCCGTCAGCACCGCCAGGTGCAGCT
This sequence comes from Oscillibacter sp. CAG:155, assembly GCA_000436875.1. Taxonomy (GTDB): domain Bacteria; phylum Bacillota; class Clostridia; order Oscillospirales; family Oscillospiraceae; genus Oscillibacter. The sequence continues at coordinate 48,449 of FR890948.1, forward strand.
GGGGCCACTCGCTGCCAGCGGTGAGGGCCCCCAGGGTGATGCGCACTTCGCCGGGGGCGGGCATGGCAGTGTTGGCAAGATCCAGCACCGCCGGGATGCCCCGCTCCTCCAGCAGATGGCGCAGGTTGTTGGCCCGGGTCTCCCCGGCGCACAGCAGCAGCACGGCGCTGCCGGTGGCCCGGTAGTGCTCCAGGTCGCTGACCGCCGTCTCCAGACTGCCGCCGTAAGAGGAGAGCTGCTTGGCGTTGACCGCCATCAGCCCCCGGGGCCGCAGGGGGTGGCGGGAGGTGGGCAGGGTATCCTCCATCACCACCGGGAACTCCTCCAGCGCGGCATACAGCTCCTCGCCGGAGAGGGTCAGCCGGGCGTACTCGCCCGCCAGCAGCCCTGCCGTCAGCAGGGACTCCTCATCCTGCTTGAGCTGCAGCAGCGTTCCCTTCACCCGCTCGTCCACCCGGCCGCTCTCGCACAAAAACACCACCGCGTCTTTGGGCAGATAGTCCACGCCGGTGCAGATCTCCGGGTACACGGCGGCCAGATACCGGTCCAGACCGCCGGGAACGGCCCCGGTGCGGAAGCGCTCCGCGTCCTGGCGCAGCTGCTGGGCGGCAGCCTCCGTCTTGGGCTTTTTCGCCAGCTTCACGGCCAGCGTCTCCAACTGCTCCGCAAGCCCCGCCAGGCCGCCGGGGGCACAGTGGGGCAGCACCTCCGCCGCCGGCAGGATCTGGGCGGAGGCGACGTTTTTCGTCCGCCGCTGGGTGCCCGGGTCAAAGGTGCCCATGGAGTCGATCTCATCGTCAAAAAACTCGCACCGCACCGGCTGGTCCATCAGGGGGGAAAACACATCCAGAATACCGCCCCGCAGGGCAAACTGGCCCACGCCCTCCACCTGCTGGCAGCGGGTGTATCCGGCGGACACCAAGCGGTCCGTCAGCTCGTTCAGATCTGCCCGGCTGCCCACCTCCAGTGTCAGCGCCAGGGAATGGAGCAGCTTGGGAGGCAGCGTCCGGGCGCACAGGGCATCCGCCGTGGCCACCGT
>FR890949.1 GCA_000436875.1 Oscillibacter sp. CAG:155
GCTCTCCCAGCTGAGCTATACCCCCAGAGAACTTGTCTGTGACTCACAGAACATTTTTATCTTAGCATGAGAAATAGAAAATGTCAAGCATGAATTTTGAAAAAATGGAATCGGGCCGATATCGAAACAAATAGGGAAATGCCTTGGATTTGAGTACACTTTTTTGCTATAATATGGATAACTGGAAAAGTCCGACCATCTGCTTGAAATACAGTCCGTAAAAAAGCGACCAGAGGGGGAGGCACTGGAGATGAAAGCCGAAATCGTATGTGCGCTGATCGAAGCCATGGGAACTATCCTGGCTGCGGCCATTGGCGTGGGATGGCTGGGAAAAATCGTCAAGAAAAATATGGATACGTATTTTTTTAGCTACTCAGATACAAAACATGACCTGCATAAAATCATGCGCAGAGCCAAAAACAGCCTGACGATTGTTGCTGCCTATGGAGATCGCCTGTTGGAATCTTATGAAAATGAAATTGAATCTTACCTGAAGCGGGGAATCCAAGTAGAATATTTGATGTTGGATCGGGAACATGCGTTTTCTCTGGATCGGGACTATTATCAGAAGAAAGAGCAAGAAACAGCCGAAGCATTGGACCGAACATTAAGAAAATTAGAAAAGCTGAGTCAATATGAGAATCTGCAGATCCGGGAAAGCAATCTGTTTTTCAGCGCTTCTTATATTGGAGTGGACCTCTACGAGCCCCTGGAGAAAAAGGGGGTTTCACCGGTTATTCAGGTGATGATCTATCAGTTTGGAATCAGAACACCCCAATCACCCATTACCTATTTGTTTCCCGACGCGAATCCCCGGCAGTTTGAGACGACGGCGGAATGTATCCAGAAGATGTGGGAGCATGGGAGGCCGCTGGATATCAAACAATATCGCAAATCGCTCATGGAATTTTTGACTCCGGGCACTGTAATCGCAGCCTTCGAACAAAAAACGTGAAGAAAGTAAAAGACCCATTTCCAAAAGGAAATGGGTCTTTTTGGTGGAGATAAGCGGGATCGAACCG
>FR890950.1:0-8067 GCA_000436875.1 Oscillibacter sp. CAG:155
GCTTTTTTGTTCCGATTGCCGCATACTTGAACATGAGATAAAGGCCGTAGAACAGGCCGTAAAGCATCCATCCGCAAGCCAACACGGAATACCAACAGAAATAGAAACAGCCGACGAGCACCAAAACGAATAGGAAGTACCAACAATTACGCCGAGTAAGCCGGAGGCCGACTCCGAGCCGGAAACCGCTCATTGACTTTAGGCGCTTCGAGAAGCTGACAAACATAGCTCACCGCCTCCCGCTTTTCGCTTTCAGATACGGCACGAGCCCCCATGCGACCAGCGCGCCGCCGATAACGAGCCCGCACACGAAAGAGGAGATATTCCCTTGTACGGCGAGCGAGACGGCGGCGAACAGGAACAGAACACCGACGACAATCTTTACGAGCATAGCGGCCTTTGACTGCCGCATACCTGTAACGCGCTCGCGCTCGTCTGCCTCTGCCTTGCGCTCCTCCGCCTTGCGAGCTTTTTCTCTATCCGCCTGCTCGGACTTCTGTTTATCTACACAACGCTTGCAGACATAGCGGCGGGACTCGGGATAATAAGCGCCTCCCTCGTTCGCGTCGAACTGCCTCCCGCACTTCACGCAAGTAACAATATGCTTTTTCATGGTATGAGTAACTCCCTCCTATTTTTTCGGTCTGCTGACCTTTAACACAATTATGCGTTGCGTATGTGCTAAAGTCAAGAAAAATGCAGAACATTAACACACGGGAGGCGAGAGCTTGCGGATATATGATTTTGAGGGAAAGAAGAATATAAGCGGCGAGCGCATCCGCGAGGCACGGCTAAAGCTCCGGCTCTCACAAAGCGACCTCGCGGCGCGGGTGCAGGTCGAGGGCGTAACAATGGAGCGGGACTCGATAAGCCGTATCGAAATCGGAACGCGGTTTATCCCTGATTATGAGATACCCGTCTTTGCCCGCGTCCTCGGCGTGTCCGCCCTTTGGCTCCTCGGAATAGAGTAAATCCCCGGCTCCGTGCCGGGGATATTTTTTGCACTTTTTTCTAAATAACGCTTGACATACTGCAAGCAGTATGATATTATAATAGACAGAAAGGAGGTAAACGCATTGAGCAAGCGAAAAAAGAAACGCGGCAACAAGGCAGAGCCGGACAGCTACTTAAACCTTGTTACCGCAATCCTAAATCTCGTGATTGCTATTCTACTGCTGATAGAAAAGCTCACCGAGTAAAGGGCAGGGGGAGAAATCCCCCTTGCCCTCCAAGGATAACACGAAATGCGCTCAATGTCAAACGACCATGACAACGGTTATCTATGTTTTGTGCGGGGTAAGCATTACCCTATCCGCAATCTCTATTTTCATCAACGCCAAAAGGAGGCGGCAGAATGGCAGAGGAAAAAAGAAAGACTAAGACCTCGACGGCGGTAAAGACTCGATATAATGAAAAGGTCTACGACGTTATTTCGGCGCGAGTCCCGAAAGAGCTCGCGGCGGCTTTCCGCGAGAAATGCACAGCCGAGGGCATACCGCAAGCACAGATTATCAAAAAGGCGATAGAGGACTTTCTATCGCGGTAACGAGAGGGCGGGACTTTCCCGCCCTTTTTTCATATCTCGAGGGAGGGCGCGCTATGGGAGAGCGGACGTATAAACAACTTAATTGGACGAGCCGTATCAAGCTCGAGACGATGCTCAAGCATGGACACTCGAAAAAAGAAATCGCCGAGGAGCTGGGCGTACATATCAGCACCGTTTACCGCGAGCTCAAGCGCGGGACGTATGAGCATCTAAACTCCGATTACACGACCGAGGAACGGTATAGCCCGGAAAAGGCCGAGGCGCGCTATCAAGAGGGGCTCGCCGCGAAAGGTGCTCCGCTCAAGATTGGGAAAAATCACGCCGCCGCGCAGTTTATCGAGGACAAAATCGGAAATGAGGACTATTCCCCGGCGGCGGTGTGCGCTCTACTCAAGCAGGAAAAATATAAACACTTCGGAATAACCTTTTGCCGTGCGACGATTTACAAGTACGTCGAGGACGGCGTTTTCCTCACGCTCACAAATCAAGACCTCCCGGAAAAGGGCGACCGCAAAAAGAAGCATAGAACAATCCGCAAGAAACAGGCTCGGGCATCCAGCGGCACGAGTATAGAGCAGAGGCCGGAGTATATCAACGAGCGGCAGGAGCCGGGACATTGGGAAATGGATACCGTCGTCGGGAAGAAACGGACGAAAGCCCGCCTCCTCGTCCTCTCCGAGCGCGTTACGCGGCGGGAAATCATTATCCGCATTAAGGACGGGCGCGCCGAGACGGTCGTCGCGGCATTAGACCGCCTCGAGCGCCTTTACGGTGCGGCGTTCTATCGGATATTCAAAACGATAACCGTAGACAATGGCTCCGAGTTCGCGGATGCTGACGGCATCGAGCGGAGCGCCCGGCGCAAGGATGCAAAGCGGACGACGGTCTATTACTGTCATGCGTATAGCTCTTGTGAGCGCGGCACGAACGAGAATATTAACCGCATGATACGGCGGCAATTCCCGAAAGGGACGGACTTCGACAAGGTGACGGCGGCGGAAGTGAAGCGCGTCGAGACGTGGCTCAACAACTACCCGCGAGAAATACTCGGCTTTATGTCCTCGGCGCAAGCGTTCGAGCTCGCCTTTGACCGCGCCGCATGAGCCCTCAAAAATTTATTCTATCTTTTTCGCACAAAATACTTGACATTTGCGAATTTGGGGATATTTTGTGCGAAAGCTAGAAAAGCAGCTTAGTTTTCTGCCAGTCTGGCCAGTACATCCGTCAGCAGCTGATAGAATCTGGAGAACGAGTCCAGCGGCAGATACTCGTCGGGGGTGTGGCAGCCCCGGATGGTGGGGCCCACGGCGATGGCGTCCAGTCCCGGCAGGGCCTGGGAGAAGAGGCCGCACTCCAGACCGGCGTGAATGGCCTCGATGGAGAGCTCCTTGCCGAAGAGGGTGCGGTAGCTCTCGCAGAATACGTCCCGGATGGGAGAGTGCTCCGTGAAGGCCCAGCCGGGATAGCGTCCGGTGATCTCCGGGGTGAAGCCGAAGGTCTCACCCAGCAGTGCCAGAGCATCCAGCGTCTCCTCCTGCAAAGACTCTACACTGCTGCGGGGGGCGAACACCAGCTCCAGGCGCTCCCCTGCGGAGCGGACGATGCCCAGGTTCAAAGAGGTCACCACAAAGTTGCCCTCCTTGGGATTACGATGGCGCACGCCGTTGGGGGCAAGACAGGCGGCGTTCACCAGGGCGCAGCCAGCCTGGGCGGTGAGGACGGAACAGGTGGTCTCCTCCCCCGCCGCGCTGACGAAGGCAAAGGCGGGCTCGGTGGGGAGAATCTCCTCCGCCAGGGCCTTCCCCATGGCCTGAGCCTGTTCCTGGGCCTGCCGGAGTGCCTCCTTGGTGAGATAGAGGACGGAGGCGGTGCACTCCCGGGGAATGGCGTTATCCTTGCTGCCGCCGTCGAAGGAGAGGATGCGGCAGTCCACGCCTGCTGTCAGGTGCCGCAGCACCCGGCCCATGAGCTTGATGGCGTTGACGCGCTCTTTGTCGATGTCGCTGCCGGAGTGGCCGCCCAGAAGACCGCTGATGCCAAGAGACAGCGGGAAACCGTGAGATTCCTCCCGCTCTGCGGGGCGCACCAGTGCGTAGCGCATGCCGCCGGCGCAGCTGACAGTGGCCACCCCCTCTTCCTCGGAGTCCAGGTTGATCATGGTGCGGGCGTCCAGGAGAGAGTAGTCCAGGGCCTTGGCGCCTACCAGACCCACCTCTTCACTGACGGTGAACACGCACTCCAGCGGCGGATGCCGGAGGGTGTCGCTGTCCAGAATGGCCATCATCAACGCCACCGCCGCGCCGTTGTCGCCGCCCAGGGTGGTGCCGTTGGCCCGGAGAACGCCGTCCTCCACGACGAGATCCAGGCCCTCTGTCTCAAAATCGTGGTCCACGCCGGCTCGCTTTTCGCAGACCATGTCCAGATGCCCCTGCATCATGACCGGGGCCTTGTCCTCCGCGCCGGGAGAGGCGGGCTTTTTGATGATGACGTTGTGGGCCGCGTCCTGGTGGACCCACAGTCCCCGCTCCCGGGCGAACGCCGCCAGATGGTCGCTGACGGCCGCCTCGTTGCCGGACCCCCGGGGGATGGCGCTGATGTCCTCAAAGAACCGGAACAGCGCCTCCGGCTGGAGGCCCTTGATCTTGTACTGCATTGGAAACACTCCTTTGTGATGATATTGACAAAAAGAGTATATCACATCCACACTAAAAAGACAAATGTCCGGGGAAATTTACGTTCACAGACGGACACCGCCCTTCCCTGCCGGTACCGCTGCCCAAAGCGGCAGGGAACAAAAAAGGGAGACGCGTGATGCGTCTCCCTTTCCAACCGGACAGCCGGCTGACGAAAATCAAATATGGATCAGGCCTTGCCGTTGCAGCCCAGCACGTCGATGAGCTTATGACGGACCAGTTCCTTGATGGCAGCACGGGCGGGCTTGAGATACTCGCGGGGATCGAACTTGTCGGGATGCTCCGCCATGAACTGACGGATGGTGCCGGTCATGGCCAGACGCAGGTCGGAGTCGATGTTGATCTTGCACACGGCGCTCTTGGCAGCCTTGCGCAGCTGATCCTCGGGGATACCCACAGCATCGGGCATACGGCCGCCGTTGGCGTTGATCATCCGCACGAATTCCTGAGGCACGGAAGAAGAGCCGTGGAGCACGATGGGGAATCCGGGCAGGCGCTTGACCACCTCGTCCAGGATGTCGAAGCGCAGCGGGGGCGGAACCAGCTCGCCCTTTTCATTGCGGGTGCACTGGGCGGCAGTGAACTTGTAGGCGCCGTGGCTGGTGCCGATGGCGATGGCCAGGGAGTCGCAGCCGGTCTTGGTGACGAACTCCTCCACCTCGTCGGGATGGGTGTAGTGGGACTCCTCGGCGGAGACCTTCACATCGTCCTCAATGCCGGCCAGAGCGCCCAGCTCGGCCTCTACCACCACGCCGTGGTCATGGGCATACTCCACGACCTGCTTGGTGATCTCGATGTTCTCCGCGAAGGGCTTGCTGGAGGCATCGATCATGACAGAGGTAAAGCCGCCGTCAATGCAGGACTTGCAGGTCTCGAAGTCGGGGCCGTGGTCCAGGTGCAGAGCGATGGGAATCTCGGGGCATTCGATCACAGCGGCTTCCACCAGCTTCACCAGATAGGTGTGGTTGGCATAGGCGCGGGCGCCCTTGGAAACCTGCAGAATCAGCGGAGCCTTCTCCTCCCGGGCAGCCTCGGTGATGCCCTGGACGATTTCCATGTTGTTGACGTTGAACGCGCCGATGGCGTATCCGCCGTCATAGGCCTTTTTGAACATCTCGGTAGTGGTAACCAGTGCCATAAGATCAACTCCTAATCCTTTGATCCGTCCCGCCCGCAAGACCGTAAAGTTGTTGTTAACCAATTGTCAAATTTTCACGATACCCATAGGCGAAAACGTTTATCCTCTATGATAATATCACAATAATTTTAAAATGCAAGTATTTACAATTGATTTTGCCGATGATATAGTAAGAATACAGATTTTTGAGGAGGCTTTCACCATGAGTGCATTGAAAGGCGCATGCATCTTCGGCCAGTCCGGCGGCCCCACTTCCGTCATCAACGCCAGTGCTTACGGAGTGATCCACACGGCGCTGCAAAATCCCAACATCACGCGGGTTCTGGGCGCGGAGCACGGCATCAAGGGCGTGCTGAACGACCGTCTCTTTGATATGGGTCAGGAGGACCCCAAGGAGCTGGAGCTTTTGAAGTATACTCCTTCTTCCGCCCTGGGTTCCTGCCGTTATAAGATGAAGGACCCGGATGTGGACGACACCGATTACAAGCGGATTCTGGAGATCTTCAAGAAGTATGACGTCCGTTACTTCTTCTATAACGGCGGCAACGACTCCATGGATACCTGCAACAAGATCAGCAAGTACATGCAGAAGGTGGGCTATGAGTGCTGCGTGATGGGCGTGCCCAAGACCATCGACAACGACCTCTTCGGTACGGACCACTGCCCCGGCTTCGCCTCTGCGGCCAAGTACATCGCCACCTCCTGCATGGAGGTCTATCAGGATGCCCGGGTGTATGACACCGGTATGGTCTGCATCATTGAGATCATGGGTCGCCACGCCGGCTGGCTGGCTGGTGCCGCCGGTCTTGCCACTGCTTACGGCGCGGGCCCCGACCTCATCTACCTGCCCGAGGTGGACTTTGATATGGACCAGTTCCTGGCGGATGTGGAGCGGATCTACAAGGAGAAGGGCAACTGTATGGTAGCCGTGTCCGAGGGCATCCACTATGCCGACGGTACCTTCGTCTCCGAGGCCAAGACCTCCGCTACCGACGGTTTCGGCCATGCCCAGCTGGGCGGCCTTGCGTCCCTGCTGGCCAACGTGGTCAAGGAGCGCACCGGCGCCAAGGTCCGGGGCATCGAGCTGAGCTTGCTGCAGCGCTGCGGCGCGCACCTGGCCTCCGAGACCGATATCGAGGAGAGCTACATGTCCGGCAAGGCCGCCGTAGAGAACGCCGTGGCCGGCATTACCGACAAGATGGTGGGCTTTGAGCGCAGCTATGAGGGCGGCAAGTACGTCTGCAAGACCAAGCTGCTGCCCCTGACCGAGGTGGCCAACACCGAGAAGAAGGTTCCTCTGGAGTGGATCAACGCTGCTCACAACGGTGTGGAGAAGCCCTTCATCGACTATGTGCTGCCCCTGATCCAGGGCGAGCCCAACCTGCCCAAGGTGGACTCCCTGCCCCGCTTTGCCAAGCTTAAGAAGGTCCTGGCGAAGTAAAGTTCTCCCGCAAGATACAAGACAGCCGGAGCGGAAAACCGCTCCGGCTGTTTTTTCTGCCGCGGGCTGCTGCAGTCACTTGTTTTTCTGGTAAATGGCCCAGAGACCGTCCATCAGCAGATACTTGTCGTAGACGATCTTGTTGCGGCAGTATTTGACGATCACCGGGGCGTTTCCGCCGGTGGCCACCACGCTGATCTCCTTCCCGCCGAACTGCTCCCGGATGCGGTCGATGATGCCGTCCAGCATACCGGCGGTGCCGTAGACGATGCCGGAGCGCATGCAGTCCTCGGTGGTCTTTCCGATGAGGGTCTTGGGATGCTGAAGGGAGATGGCCGGCAGCTGGGCCGTCCGATGACTCAGGGCATCCAGGGACACGTTGACGCCCGGCAGCAGCATGCCGCCTTCGTAGTTGCGGCCCTCCGAGATGACGCCTACGGTAATGGCGGTGCCCATGTCGATGGGGATGATGGGCGGATGGAATTTTTCCAGCGCCGCCACGGCGTCCGCCACGATGTCCGCGCCCACCTGGCTCTGGACCGCCAGGCGAATGTTCAGCCCGGTCTTGACGCCGGGCCCCACCACCATGGGGGGCTTTCCCAGCAGGCGGGTCAGGGCTTTTTCCATCATGAAGTTCAGCGGCGGCACCACACTGCACAAAATAGCGCCGGTAACGTCGGAGAAGCGATAGCGGTAAAGGGTGAAGAGATTCATCAGGTCAATGGAGATCTGATCGGCGGTCTTGCGGCTGTCGGTGTCCAGCGACGCCAGAAAGCACAGCGTCTTGTCCCGGTCGAAAAGCCCCACGGAAGTGTTGGAGTTGCCAACATCAATGGCAAGCAGCATAGGAAAATTCCCCTTTCAGCGGATTGTCTTACTGTTCCATGGTATCACGCTCCGTCGCCGCTTGCAAGGGGCGGAATCATATCCCAGTCCATGGTTGCAGCGGGATGGGATGGTATGGTAGAATAAGGTCGGCTTTTGCAGTATGTGCCGGGCGCGGCAGAATTTTACGACTCGGCGGGCCCGTTTCAGGGGCCGCACCGGCGGAAAGGAGCACACGGATGTACGTATGGACCACCTATGATTCCCCGCTGGGAACACTGACCCTGGCCGGCAGCCAGGAGGCACTGACGGGTCTCTGGCTGCCGGGGCAGAAATACTTTGCCTCCACCCTGCCGCCGGATGCCGGCCGACAGGATGACCTGCCTGTGTTCCGCCAGGCGGCATCCTGGCTGGACGCCTATTT
>FR890950.1:8126-12327 GCA_000436875.1 Oscillibacter sp. CAG:155
TCCTGCGGGCAGCGACTTCCGCCAGGCGGTCTGGCGGCTGCTGCTGGAGATCCCTTACGGGGAGACCACCACCTATGGAGCCCTGGCCCAACGGCTGCGTCAGCGTGGGATCTCCGCCGCCCCCCAGGCGGTGGGCGGCGCGGTGGGCCACAATCCCATCTCCATCCTGATCCCCTGCCACCGCTGTGTGGGAGCGGACGGGAGCCTGACGGGATATGCAGGCGGCGTGGAGAAAAAGCGCTTTCTGCTGGCTCTGGAGGGAGCGGACCTCTCCCGCCTCTATCTCCCAAAACGCGGAACAGCGCTGTAACGGGTTATCACTTTACAAGGACTGAAATAAGAGAATATCAAAAAATTCTCGTGAAATATGGGAGTAAAATGAGAGAGGCGCTGCGTATTTCTCAGCGCCTCTCCCCGGTTCTGCTTTTATCATTATAAGATGATGCAGATCAGCCCGCCGCTGCCCTCGTTGATGATGCGGGTCAAGGTCTCCTGCAGCTTTTTCCGGGCATCCTCCGGCATGCGCTTGAGCTTGGCCTGCAGGTCCTCGTTGACCAGCTCATGGAAACTTCGTCCGAAGATGTTGGACTGCCAGATCTTGCTGGTGTCCCCTTCGAACTCCTGGAGCAGGTAGTTGACCATGTCCTCGGACTGCTTCTCGTTGCCCACGATGGGCGAGACGGCGGTCTCAATGTCCGCCCGGATCATGTGGATGCTGGGGGCGCTGGCTTTGAGGCGCACGCCGTACCGGCCGCCCTGCTTCATGATCTCTGGTTCTTCCAGCTTCAGCTCGTCGATGCCGGGGACCACGATGCCATACCCGGTCTCCCGCACGTCTTTCAGAGCACCGGCCACCTTGTCGTATTCCGACTTTACCGCCGCCAGTTTGGTCAGCAGGCTCATCAGGTCCCCGTCGTCGGAGACGTCGAAGCCGGACTGCTCAGAGAGGGTCTTGTAGAAGAGTTCCCGTGGCAGCCCCAGCCGTGCGGCAGCCACGCCGGTGCCCAGGTCGATGGAGGTGATCTTGGCCTCGCTGATGTTCTCACTGGCGCCCAGCGCCGCGATGACGCCCTCCACCTCCCGGATATGGTGGAGCTGGCCTGTTCCCTGGCGGACGGCGTCGTAGAGTCCCGCCTTGATGGGGTGGTCCGCAGGCAGTGCATCCACCCAGGGCGGCAGGTAGAGATCCAGCTCCTGCATGGGAAACTCATACAGCACGGCCTTGAGGATCTCCGCCACATCCTCCTCCCCCAGCTCGAGACAGTTCACCGGCATGCAGCGGACCTCATAGCGGGAGGCCACGTCTTTGGCGATGGCCTGGGCCCGGTCACTGCGGGGCTCGGCGGAGTTGAGCAGGACGATGAAGGGCTTTCCCAGTTCCTGCAGCTCCCGGATCACCCGCTCCTCAGCCTCCAGGTAGTCCTCCCGGGGGATGTCGGAGATGGTGCCGTCGGTGGTGATGACGATGCCGATGGTGGAGTGTTCCGTGATGACCTTCCGGGTGCCGATCTCCGCCGCCTCGGTCATGGGGATCTCGTGGTCGAACCAGGGGGTGGTGACCATCCGGGGCGCGTCATCCTCGTACTGACCGATGGCCCCCCGCACCATGTACCCCACACAGTCGATCAGCCGCACGGAAAAGGCGGCGCCGTCCGGCAGTTGGATCTGGGCCGCCTCCTCGGGGACGAACTTGGGCTCGGCGGTCATGATGGTCCGACCGGACCCGCTCTGGGGCAGCTCATCCCGGGCCCGCTCCTTCCGGTACACATTTTCAATGTTGGGAATCACCTGGGTCTCCATGAACCGCTTGATAAAGGTGGACTTGCCCGTGCGCACCGGCCCCACCACGCCGATATAGATGTCCCCGGCGGTGCGGGTGGCAATATTCTGATAGATACTGGTATTCATAGCATCCCGTCCTTTTTCCGCTCCATAGTCATGTTCCATCTCTATGTCCTTCGCAGCAAAAGTATGACGGCCCGTCTGTTGTTGGGCGAGTTTCACAAAAACGGTGTTGTAAAAGAAGAATCTTATTGTCGTATTTTACATCTTTACAGGGATGATTTAGTATGGTAAACTGCTAATGAATTAAACGAACGGGTCACCGTTTCGGGATTTGGAGGGTCAACGATGAAAGCAAAGAAGATCTGGTCTCTGCTGATGGCGCTTGCGATGGTGTCCTCTCTGGCCGCCTGCGGCGATACGGCGGAGGAGGATACCGATACCGCAGAAGTGAGCGATCAGGCCTATGTGCAGGACAAGGGCACGCTGGTGGTGGGCATCACGGAGTTTGAGCCCATGGACTACCAGGACGAGAGCGGTGAATGGGTGGGCTTTGACGCCGACCTTGCCAAGGAATTTGCCGAGAGCCTGGGCGTAGAGGCTCAGTTCCAGATCATCGACTGGGACAGCAAGGTCATGGAGCTGGACGGCAAGACCATTGACGTGGTCTGGAACGGCATGACTCTCACCGAGGACGTTACCAGCGCCATGGAGTGCTCTCAGCCCTACCTCATCAACCAGCAGGTCGTGGTGGTCCCTGCCGCTGTGGCCGACCAGTACCAGAGTGAGGACAGTCTGGCAGATTTGTCCTTCGCCGTAGAGATCGGCTCCGCCGGCTGCGAGATCGCCGCCGCTAACGGCTACAACTATACCGAGGTCGCCGACCAGGCCACCGCACTGCTGGAGGTTGCCTCCGGCACCGCTGATGCCGCCATTATCGACTCCCTCATGGCCGGTGCCATGATCGGCGAGGGCACCAGCTACGCCGATCTGACCTCCACCGTGGCCCTCACCAGCGAGGAGTACGGCGTGGGCTTCCGGAAGGGTTCCGACCTGGCCGCCGCCCTTAACGAGTTCCTGGACGGCAAGTACGCTGACGGCTCCATCCAGACCCTGGCGGAGACCTACGGTGTGCAGGACGCCCTGGTGACGGAGTAAGCGCTCCGAGAATTGAAAAAGTATCTTCCCAAAAGCAGAGGCCTCGTCCTCTGCTTTTGGACGGTTTTCCCCAGTTGAAAGAACGAGAAAAGGCAGGTTCCAGAGCATGTTTGCAACCGTCATCGGAGCCCTGAATGAGGGCTTCCTCCAGACCCTGAAATTGTTTGCGGTCACGCTGATTGGCGCCATCCCCCTGGGGTTGGTGGTGTCCTTCGGCTCCATGAGCCGCTTCACGCCCCTGCGGTGGCTTACCAAGACCGTCGTCTGGGTCATCCGCGGCACACCGCTGATGCTGCAGCTGATCATCATCTTCTACATCCCCGGGTATCTGCTTCAAAGCGGCAGCCCGTGGCCCAGCGGAGAGAGCGGTCGGTTCCTGGCCTCCGCCGTGGCTTTCATCATCAATTATGCCTGCTACTTCTCCGAGATCTACCGGGGCGGTATTCAGGGCGTCCCCGTGGGCCAGCAGGAGGCCGGCGAGGTACTGGGCATGACCAAAAGTCAGATCTTCTTCAAGGTCACGCTGCTCCAGATGATCAAACGCATCGTCCCCCCCATGTCCAACGAGATCATCACGCTGGTGAAGGATACCTCCATCGCCCGCATCATCTCCCTGCAGGAGGTCATCTGGGCGGGCTACGCATTCTTGAAGAGCTCCCACGGCTACAAGGGACTGCTGTGGCCGCTGTTTTTCACCGGCGTATATTATCTGATCTTCAACGGCGTGCTGACGCTGCTGTTCGGCTGGGTGGAGAAGAAGCTCAGCTATTTCCGTTAAGGAGGGCACCGAAATGTCCATTCTGGAAGTCCAACACATTGAAAAGCACTTCGGCGCCACCCAGGTGCTCAATGACATCAGCTTTACCCTGGAAGAAGGCCAGGCCATCTCCATCATCGGCTCCTCCGGCAGCGGCAAAACCACACTGCTGCGGTGCCTGAATTTCCTGGAAAAGCCGGACGGCGGGTCTATTTCCGTCCGGGGTGAGACCCTCTTTGACGCGGCAGACCCCAAAACACAGCTGGAAAGCGAGATCCGCAAAAAGCGGCTCCATTTCGGTCTGGTGTTTCAGAACTTCAACCTCTTCCCCCAGTACACGGCCCTTCAGAACGTGACGCTGGCCCGGGAACTCCTCTCCAAGGAGCGGGGCGGCGAGACCAAGGAGGAGATCGAGGCCGCAGGCCGGGAGCTTCTGGCCCAGATGGGTCTGGCTGACCGGGCGGGCCACTATCCCCATCAGCTCTCCGGCGGACAGCAGCAGCG
>FR890951.1 GCA_000436875.1 Oscillibacter sp. CAG:155
CTCAGCGCTCCCGTCTCCAGATACCGCTCCAGCACCGCCTCATCGCAGACGGCCGCCTCCTCCGCCAGTTCTTCCGGCGATGCAGTGAAATCCACACAGCCGCCGTGGAGTTGACGCCGCAGTGACGAGAGCACCGACGCCTGATCCGCCCCCGCCAGATCCATCTTGTTGATGAAAAGGAACGTGGGCACGCCGTAGCGCTCCAGCAGGCGCCACACCGTCCGGGTGTGGGCCTGGACGCCGTCGGTACCGCTGATGACCAGAATGGCGCAGTCCAGCACCTGGAGCGTCCGCTCCATCTCCGCGGAGAAGTCCACATGCCCCGGCGTGTCCAGGAGGGTGGCCTCCAGGTCCTCCCCCAGAGGCAGCTGAGCCTGCTTGGAGAAGATGGTGATGCCCCGCTCCCGCTCGATGGTGTCCGTATCCAAAAATGCATCCCGGTGGTCCACTCTCCCCAGCTTCCGCACTGCACCGCTGCGGTAGAGCAGCGCCTCTGAGAGGGTGGTCTTGCCCGCGTCCACGTGGGCCAGGATGCCAATGACCAGTTTTTTCATGCTGTACCTCGTCTTGTTCCTTCATTCCCTGCTATCATAGCATGTCCCGTGTTCCGGCGCAAGGCGCACCCCGGCACCCGGGGCAAAAGGAAACGCCTGTCCCGGTTCGGGACAGGCGTTTGAAGCCCTTGCAGAAACTTACACGTAGTTGCACACGCGGGCGATGGCCATTTCCGTATAGCCCAGAGACTCGGCCTTGGTCTGCTTGCCGTTGGCAGTGTCCACCACCATCTGCAGCAGGTTGTTGCCCAGCTCTTCCAGGGTGTGCTGGCCGTAGATCAGCGGGGAGGCGTCAAAGTCGATGTTGTCCTCCATCTTGGCGAAGGTCAGCTTGTTGCCGGTGATCTTGATGACGGGGGAGATAGGGTTGCCGGTAGGCGTGCCCCGGCCGCTGGAGAACACCACCACCTGGGCGCCGCCGGCCACCATGGCCGCCACGGAAGAGGGATCGTTGCCCGGGGTGTCCATGATTACGAGACCCTGCTTGTTCTTCACCTGCTTGGCGTAGTCATACACGGCGCTGATGGGGCTGTGGCCGCCCTTGTGGATGCAGCCCAGGGACTTCTCCTCCAGCGTGGTGATGCCGCCGGCCTTGTTGCCCGGAGAGGGGTTGCCCTCCCGGACTTCCTCGCCCACCAGACGGAGAGCGGCCTCATAGCGGTGCACGATCTCGAAGATCCGGTTGTGGACCTCGGGCGTAGCGGCGCGGCGGGCCAGGATGTGCTCGGCGCCGATGAACTCGGTGGTCTCAGAGAGGATGGAGGTACCGCCGGCAGCCACCACCAGATCACTCATCTGGCCGATGACGGGGTTGGCGGCCAGGCCGCTGGTGGGATCGGAGCCGCCGCACTCGGTGCCCACGATCAGCTCGGAGATGGGGAACTCCTCCTTCTGGAGCATGGAGGCCTCCGCCACCATCTCCTTGGCATAGCGGACCGCCAGGTCCACCGCCTTCAGCGTGCCGCCGGCCTCCTGGATGATGACCTGCTTGAGGGGCTTGTTGGTGCGCTCCTGAATAGCCTTGACCACCAGGTCCATCTGGCAGTTCTCGCAGCCCAGGGACACCACCACCGTGCCATACACGTTGGGGTTGGCGGCGTAGCCGGCCATCACGTCCATGGTCAGCTGCTGGTCGGAGGCCACCTGAGAGCAGCCCTGCTGGTTGTTGAAGGTCACCGCGCCCACCACCTGCTGGGCGATGATGCGGGTGGTATCGGAGGCGCAGACGCTGGCAGGCAGAATCAGCACCTTGTTGCGGACGCCCACACGGCCATCCGGACGCTTATATCCGTAAAAAGTCATCATAGCTGTTTCCTCCCTTATTCCTTGGCTTCCAGGTTTTCCCGATGGCCTTCCACATTGTGGACATGGACATGCTCGCCGGCCTTGATGGGGCAGGACGCAATGCCGATGTGCTCACCGTACTTGACCACGGGCTCGCCCTGGGCGATGTCCCGGGTGGCGATCTTGTGGTAGATGGTGATATCCTCCAGCGCGGTCAGGGAGACATCCTTGCCGTCGCAGGCATAGGTGACGGTATCGCCCTTGGTGATGGGCTCGATGGCCACAGCCACGTTGTCCTTCCCGTCAATAATCATGGCGTTACGCATAGGTTTGACACTCCTTTTTTCATAGTCCGGGTCCTCCGCCCGGATGGTTCTCGCAGGGCAGCGCCCCACGGCAAAGCATCGGAGCCGGGCAGCTCTCGCAAGCACCGCACCGGCTCCGAAGAGGGATCAGAACAGGTTGCCATTTTCGTCGAAGGCCAGATCGTAGGGCTCCGACAGGATCTCGATGTTGGGGTTGGCCTTGGCCAGGGGCAGCATGCCCTCGGAGATTTCGATGTAGTCGATGTGGGCCGTGTTGGGGATGCGGATCATCTTCATGTTGTTCTGATCCTCCGCCTCGGGGCAGCACATCAGCGCCAGCTGCAGCGCCTCACGGTCATTGTCCATGATCATGGGGATCTTCATCAGGTGCAGGAAGGTGTTGGTGACGCCGGTGGGATAGGTCATCTCCAGCTTCATCTTGTTGAAAAGACGCCGGGTGGTGACCTCTGCCAGGCCGATGCCCTGAGCATTGCCGTGGGTCTCATCGGTCAGGTCCAGGATGACCACCTTCTCCGCCTGGATACCGCCGGAGCAGTACTTGGGCTGGACGAACCGGCCGGAGACGTTGGGGTCCATGCCGTCGCCGGAGATGTCCTTGCCGATCTTGTCCACCACCAGCACGTCGCACTTGTCGAAGAGCAGGTGGGCAATGGTCTTGTAGGAGATCTCCTTGAGCTTGGGCTCCTCGGTGATGATCTCCTCGGGGCTCAGGCCCTTGATGAGGTAGGTCTCGTCGTAGGCGTTCTCAATAACGGCGATACCGCCCAGGACCGGGCAGTTTTCCAGAATGGTCCGGCCGTACTCCTCCACCAGCTCGTGCATGATGGCGGGGCTCTGGTGATGGATGCTCTCGGCGCCGTGCTGCTTGCCCAGGCCGATGGCCATCATCTTCATCAGGCCGCTCTCATAGGGGCCGCGGAAGGAGGTGTGGGGCTTGATACGGTTGAAGAGAATGATGCCGTCCGCCTCAGAGGCGTTCTTGTCGATAAAGACCGGCTGATGGCGCACGCCGGAAAGACCGATCTGCACCGTCTCCATAGAGCTCTTGATGGGGCAGCCCATGGCCTCCTCGGTGATGCCGTAGTCCTTGAGGATCTGGGTCTGGCCCTCGGCAGTGGCACCACCGTGGCTGCCCATGGCGGCCACGATGTAGGGCTCAGCGCCCTTGGACTTGACGAAGTCCACGATGGCCCGGGCCATGGCGGCGTTGTGGTTGATGCCGCGGCTGCCGCAGGTGATGGCGATCTTCTGGCCGGGCTTGATCTTGCCGCCGATCTCGGGGCGGTCAAGCTCCCGGGTGACAACGCCGGGGATCTCCTCCGCCGGGATATGAGAATCATCGAACTTCTGGCGCACCTTCACCATCTTGGGGATGGGGGTGTCCTGAATCAAAGCGGTAATGGTTTCCATGAACACATCCTCCTTCTTCGGGATGCCCACACAGGGATTAACCATACCACCCTGCGTGGTAAACATCTCATTTTCCACATTGTGGAATCCTTTTCCGCAAGCAAAGGGACCACATCAGGGTGATCCAGTACTTCCATTTATAGACGGATTCCCGGCAAAAGTCAAGTTGTCTGGGCCGCTTTCTCCCCGAATTATGAACAGACCTGCCGGTTTTCATGAAAACCGACAGGTCTGTCCCCATTCCATCCCCCTTCCAGGGGACAAATTACACAGGATGCGTCCGCAGATAGTCCAGCCAGACGGCGCAGCCCGCCGTATTCAGGTGGATTCCATCCGACGTCAGCTCCGGCTTGAGGCAGCCGTCCTCGCCGGTGACCGCCTCCGCCACATTCACATACGGGCAGTTTTTCTCCTCTGCCAGCTGCTGCAGAAGGTCGTTGTATACGGCGATGCGCTCGTTGTTGACGTAGGTGCCCTTGGCCTCCTGGGCGGCGCTGACCGGCAGCAAGGACTGGATGACCACCTCAGCGTCCGGGTGGTCCTGGCGAATGCGGTCGATAAGCTTTCTGTACTGGTCATAGTAGGTCTCGGTCCGGGGCCATCCCAGTTCGTTGACGCCCAGCATCACATAGACCTTGCCGCACTCCATGTCTGCCAGCGCGTCCAGCATGGGCACCTTGCCCGCGTCCGTCTTCTCCGTTTCCTTGGTAAAGACGGAGGCAACCGTGGCCCCCACCGCGTAGAGATACTGTCCTTCCTTCAGACCGCTGTACAGATAAAATCCCTCGGTCCGGGAATCCCCCAGGAACACCACATCGGAAAAGTATGTATCCGCCACCGGTTCACTCTCCGGCACGATCACGCTGCTCTCCGGCTGGGCCGGCGTCGTCTCTTCCGGGGCCGCCTCAGGCTCTTTTGTCTCTGGTGCCTTGGGCTCCGGGGTCCGGCGTTCCGGCACCTGGGGAGCTTTCAGCTCTGGGGCCATCACATGCAGCCCGCTGACGCACGCCTCGCCGTCGTCCAGCCCGCCGGGCGTCGCGCCGGCCGGAGTCCCCGGCGTCAACAGCAGCGCCAGCGCCACCGTCAGCAGCACGCCCACCACCAGATGGCGGGCCCTGATCCCCGAATTCTTTTTTCGCTTGCGTGCCATAACCGGCTCCCCCTGTCTCCAATGGTCTTTCTATTTATTAAGACGCATTTTGGCGGAAAAAGTCGAAACAAATTGTTAAAAAATTGGTGTCAAATTCTATCAATTTTTCTCCGCTCCTCCGCCGCCCCCAAAAACGAGAACCGCGGGGCGCACGATCTTTCGTGCGTCCCGCGGCAAAGGGGCGTTTTCAGGCTGCTCAGACCCGCAGATCCTCCGGATAGGCCCCCTCGGCGTGGAGCCGGCGCAGCTCTTTGGCCACGATCTCCCGGTCATCGTGATAAGTCATGCCGAACCACTTGTCGGTGGAGTGGAGCACGGAGACCTCCAGGGCCCCCTTGCGCATCTGCTGGTCCACCATCACCGGCAGCAGGCACTCTGCCTTGATGTTGTCACCGGCCTCGCTGCGCAGGAATTCCTCAAAATAGCTCCGCAACGCCGGGAAGATGCTGGGCATAAAGCCCCAGAAATTCATGGACACCACCGTGTCCGGTGCCAGATCCCGGTCCTCCGCCAGATCCCGCAGCGTCCCGTCGGGGTAGAGCTGGACTTTCAGCGCCTCCCGGACGCTCTCCAGATACCCGTCCCGGGTGGTGCAGATGCCCCGGGAGACGGTGCCGTGGAGGCTGGCCGTATTCTTGAGCAGGTAACCCACCATGGTGGCCTTGCCCGTCTCGGGCAGCTTCACCAGTTCCTGGTAAATAGTCCGGTAAGCGTCAATGCCGTAGTAGTCGTCCGCGTTGATGACGCAGCAGGGCTCGTGGACCACGTCCGCCGCGCACAGCAGCGCGTGGACCGTGCCGAAGGGCTTGGTCCGCTCCGCCGGGATCTTGTAAAAGTCCGGCACGGAAGAAAAGTCCTGGAACGCGTAGGCCACCTCCACAGGGCTGCCGTCCAGGGCCGTCTTTTGGGCCAGGTAATCGCCGCAGATCCGGTGCATCATCTCCTCCATCTCCGGCTTGATGATGAACACCACTTTGTTAAAGCCCGCCCGCAGCGCATCGTAGATGGAGTACTCCATCAGGATCTCGTTATGGGGGCCGATGCCGTCCACCTGCTTGCTGCCGCCGTATCGGGACCCCAGCCCCGCCGCCATAATGACCAATGAGACTTTCATGTAACTCTCTCCTAAATCCTCTCTGGTGTATGCGCGCCGCCGCGCAGGGTCGTTCTTCTTTACCATACTCTATTCTGCAGATTTTTGCAACTCCCCTTGACTTTTTTTCACGGCCGTCTATAATATGAAAATGATTCTCATTTTCATATTATTGGGAGGCATTTCATGCCATACAGTACCAAACAGCAGCAGGCAGTGCTCCACTGCCTGGAGCAGCGGCGGGAGGAACTGCTCACCGCGGCAGACCTGGCGGAGGACCTGCGGCGGGACGGCTGCCCGGTGGGACTGGCCACCGTCTACCGCCAGCTGGAAAAGCTGGAGCAGGCAGGCCGCGTCCACAAGGTGAACACGGAGGAGGGTGCCTTTTACCAGTTCTGCAGCCACGACGCCAACGGTCACCGGGACTGCTTTTTGCTCAAATGTGAAAAGTGCGGCTGCATCCGGCACCTGGACTGCTCCCACCTGCAGACCCTGTACGACCATCTGGAACAGGACCACCACTTCCGCATCAACCCCCGCCGGACATTGTTTCTGGGGTTGTGCGAACAATGCGCCGGAAAGGAGGCGGAGGAAGACCATGGAACCCACCAATGAACTGCTGGTCTGCCGGGACGTGTCCCTGGGCTATGAGGGGCAGAGCGTCCTGGAGCATCTGGACCTGACCATCCGCCGGGGGGATTACCTGTGCATCGTGGGAGACAACGGCTCCGGCAAATCCACGCTGCTGCGGGGCCTTTTAGGGCTGATCCAACCCCTCTCCGGAGAAATCTGGCGCTCCCCGGAGCTGCGGCAGGGAAGTCTGGGGTATCTGCCCCAGCAGACCCGGGCCCAGCGGGACTTCCCCGCCACCGTGTGGGAGGTGGTCCTCTCCGGCTGCCTCAACCGCAAGGGCATGCGCTTTTTCTACTCCTCCGCCCAGAAATCCGCGGCCCTCATGAACATGGGCAAGCTGGGGATTCTGGAGCTCAAGGACCAGTGTTACCGGGATCTCTCCGGCGGTCAGCAGCAGCGTGTGCTGCTGGCCCGGGCCCTGTGCGCCGCCAGCTCCCTGCTGATCCTGGATGAACCCATCACCGGCCTGGACCCCGCCGCCGCCCAGGACCTCTACAAGACGCTGACCTATCTCAACCAGAAAGAGGGCATGGCCATCGTCATGGTGACCCACGATCTCAAAGCCGCCCTCCGCAGCGCCCGAACGGTGCTGCACATCGGCCGCAGCAGTTATTTCTGCGGGTCCGTGGCGGAGTATCTTGCCTCCTCCCAGGGGCGGCGGTTTCAGGAGGGCAATGTATGAGTCTTTTGGATATGTTCTCCTTCCCCTTCATGCAGCGGGCGCTGATTGCCGGTGTGCTGGTGAGCCTTTGCTGCGCTCTGCTGGGGGTCTCCTTGGTGCTCAAGCGCTACTCCATGATCGGCGACGGCCTGAGCCACGTCTCCTTTGGTGCCCTGGCGGTGGCGGTGGCCCTGGGCTTCACGCCGCTGTACTTCTCCATCCCGGTGGTAATCCTGGCGGCCTTCTTCCTGCTGCGGATGGCCAGCCACCCCCGCTGGAACAGCGACGCCGCCATCGCCGTCATGAGTGCCTCCGCCCTGGCCCTGGGCATCATCGTCATCTCCCTGACCACCGGCATGACCACGGATGTGGACAACTACATGTTCGGCAGCGTCCTGGCCATGACCAAAACAGACGTGCTCTTGTCTGTGGGGCTCTCCATCGCGGTGCTGGTGCTGTTCATTCTCTTTTACCACAAGCTCTTTGCCGTCACCTTTGACGAGAATTTCTCTGCCGCCACCGGCGTCCGGGTCTCCCGGTACAATACGCTGCTGGCCATTCTCACGGCGCTGACCATCGTGCTGGGCATGCGGATGATGGGAGCCATGCTGATCTCCTCCCTGGTGATCTTCCCCGCTCTCACCGCCATGCGCCTCTTCAAGAGCTTCCGGGGCGTGGTGATCTGCTCCGGCATCACCGCCGTGGTGTGCTTCTGCGCAGGACTCACCGTCTCCTTCGTGTGCTCCACCCCGGTAGGGGCCTCGGTAGTGGCCGCCAATCTCGCACTGTTTCTGCTCTCCTGCCTCGCGGCCGCCATCCGCCGCCGCTGAGGTACCGAAAGGGACGCCTGCCGGGGCGTCCCTTTTTCTCGCTTTCGTCCCGGGAGGCAGGGCACCCATACATATAATAAAGAATCTGCAAGAAAGGGCTTGCGCTTTTTTCCCCGCTGTGGTATGATGCGTATGTTAGAAGTGTAAGCTATGGGGAGTGGGCCTTAGGTCCGCTCTTTTTCTTGGCCTTTTTCACGAACCCAATTTCTGCGCAAAGCGTCAAAAGGAGGGAGTTATCCCATGAAAAAAATCACGGAACTGACCGCCGAGCTGGCCGCACCGGTCATTGCGGAGCGGGGCTGCACCCTCTGGGACGTGGAGTACGTCAAAGAGGCGGGCACCTGGTATCTGCGGGTGTTGCTGGACAAGGAGGGCGGCGTGGACATTCTGGACTGCGAGGCCGTCTCCCGGCGGCTCTCGGACCTGCTGGATGAGGCCGACCCCATCGAGGGCAGCTACACCCTGGAGGTGGGCTCCGCCGGCGCCGAGCGGGCGCTCAAGCGCCCCGGTGACTTCCAGCGGTATCTGGGCTCTGCGGTACTGGTGAAGCTCTACCGCAATCAGGACGGCCGCAAGGAGTTCCCCGGCGTGCTGGCAGGCTATGACGAGGACACCGGCGACGTCACCATCACGGTGGGAAAGCAGGAGATGACCTTCGCCAAGAAGGACATCGCCCTGGTCCGCCTGCGGGTGGAATTTTAAATTTTTACGTGCGCGTATATCTGTTTTTCGGAATTTCACAATAAGGAGAATCACTGATGAAAGGCAAGAAGCAAAAGGAGCCCGTGGGCTTCAACCCCGCTGAAATCTTTGCCGCCCTGGCGCTGCTGGAGCAGGAGCGGGGCATTCCCCAGTCCTTTATGATGGAAAAGATCGTCCAGGCGCTGATCACCGCCTACAAGCGGGACCACAATGAGGTAGAAAACGTGATCGTGGACGTGGACGAGGCCCACAAGGACCTGCGGATGTACGTCCAGAAAGCCGTGGTGGACGAGGAGGACTACGTAGACCCCGGCAACGAGATCACCCTGGCCGACGCCAAGCACATCTCCGCCAAGTACGAGATCGGCGATATGGTCAACATCCCCGTGGACACGGTGGAATTCGGCCGCATCGCCGCCGGCAACGGCAAGCAGGTCATCATCCAGGGCCTGCGGGAGGCCGAGCGGGGCATGGTGTACGACGAGTTCAACTCCAAGCAGCATGAGATCCTCACCGGCGTGGTCACCCGCGTGGACCCCCGGAACAACAATGTGTTCCTTCGCATCGGCACCGGCACGGACACCAATGAGATCCTGCTGACCGCCGGCGAGCAGGTCCCCGGCGAGGTCCTCTCCGAGGGGATGCACGTGAAGGTGTATGTGGTGGAAGTCCGCCGCTCCACCCGGGGTCCCCAGGTGCTCATCTCCCGGACCCATCCCGGCCTTGTCAAGCGCCTGTTCGAGCTGGAGGTCCCCGAGATCTACGACGGCACCGTGGAGGTCAAGTCCATCGCCCGGGAGGCCGGCAGCCGCACCAAGATGGCCGTGTGGTCCAACGACGAG
This sequence comes from Oscillibacter sp. CAG:155, assembly GCA_000436875.1. Taxonomy (GTDB): domain Bacteria; phylum Bacillota; class Clostridia; order Oscillospirales; family Oscillospiraceae; genus Oscillibacter. The sequence continues at coordinate 9,486 of FR890951.1, forward strand.
AACGTGGACCCCATCGGCGCCTGCGTGGGCCCCAAGGGCCAGCGGGTAGCCGCCATCGTGGAGGAGCTGCGGGGCGAAAAGATCGACATCATCAAGTACAGCGAGGACCCCGCCCAGTTCATCGCCGCCGCACTGGCGCCCGCCGACGTGGTGGATGTGTGGATGGCGGACGAGGGCAAGGCCTGCCGCGTGCTGGTGCCGGACGATCAGCTGTCCCTGGCCATCGGCAAGGAGGGCCAGAACGCCCGCCTGGCCGCCCGCCTCACCGGCTACAAGATCGACATCAAGCCCCAGAGCTATCAGGAAAACGAAGAAGCGGAGCCCGCCGCCCCGGCCGAGACTGCCGGCGGCGAGGATGAGGAGATCCTGGATCTGCCTCAGGAGTAATCCGGTTTTTAGGAAAGGCGGAGCTGTAACATGCCGAAAGTAAAGAAGATCCCCCAGCGGCAGTGTGTGGGCTGCCGGGAAATGAAGGATAAAAAATCCCTGCTCCGGGTGGTCAAATCCCCGGAGGGTGAGATCAGCCTGGACTTCGGCGGCAAAAAGCCCGGCCGCGGCGCCTATGTGTGCCACGATGTGGAGTGCCTGCGGAAGGCCCGCAAGTCCAAGGCGCTGGAGCGGGCCTTTGAGACCGTGATCCCGCCGGCGGTGTACGACGCCATGGAGGCGGAGCTGGGAGGTGCCCATGGACAGTGAACAGATCCTCCCCCTGCTGGGGCTGTGCCTGCGGGGCGGCCGTCTGGCGGTAGGCGAGGAACCGGTGGAAGCCGTTGCCCGTGCCCGGGACGCCCGGGTGCTGCTGCTGGCTTCCGACGCGGCGGACAACCCCCGCCGCCGCTGCCAGCATTTC
>FR890952.1:0-4286 GCA_000436875.1 Oscillibacter sp. CAG:155
AGAGGGATTCCTCTCCCGCCGCTTGTTCATGCCTCCGGCTGGTCTGCCGCAGGATGTTTCGCCCGGCCGCCGTAGATGCTGTAGGGTTCGCTGCCCCGCTCCCGGAGCCGCTCTTCCAGCCACGCCCGCAGGGAATCCACCCCTTCCTCCGTCCAGGGGACCGTCATCATCTCCACGTCCTGAGCCTTCTCAAAGCATATATTTTCATATACCCAGCCCTGGATCTGGCCGTCCCCGGCCTTGCCGGTCCGCTGGAGCCGGTATCGGAACGTACCGATGGAGCCGGGATAGACCTCGGCCTTCTGCAGGAAGTGAAACGTCAAAAAGGAAAACGCGCCGTCCATACTCTCATCTCCCATTTATACTGCATCTCGCTTAACAGGATACCAGACCCGGCCGGTGCTGTCAAACGTCCCTGCCGGTACACGGTCCACCCGGCCGCCTGCGCAAATCGTTTGCTTTTTCCACAGTCCGGGGGTATGATATAAGTGTTGGAATTTTCGGAATTTTCGGACAATGAGGTGAACTTTACAGATGAAAACCGGACTTGTGCTGGAGGGCGGCGCCTTCCGCACCATTTTCTCCTGCGGCGTGTGCGACGCGTTTCTGGACGCGGGACTGCCGCTGCCAGATTACACGGTAGGCGTTTCCGCGGGAATCGCCTACGGCGTGAGCTATCTCTCCCGGCAAAGCCGCCGGAACCTGAAGCTCCTGACCACCTATGCAAACGACAAACGCTACATGGGCGTGGGAAACTTTCTGGACCGCCGCAACCGCAGCTACTTCGGGCTGAAGTTCTCCTATGAGACCATCCCCAACCAGCTGCTGCCCTTTGACTACGAGACCTTTGCCGCCTATCCCGGCACCGTGGAAGCCGTGGTCACCAATCTGAATACCGGCGGGGCGGAATATCTGGAGGTTCCCCGGAAGGACGCCCACTTTCTGCTGCTCCAGGCCACCTGTGCCATTCCGCTGATGTTCCCGGTCATCCATCTGAACGGCCAGCCCTATCTGGACGGCGGATGCGCCGATGCCATTCCCTGGCGGCATGCGCTGGAAGCCGGGTGTGACCGGGTGGTGGTGATTCTGACCCGGGAGCGGAGCTACTCCAAAGGCCCCAGCCATGCCCAGCAACGGGTCCTGGCCCGGCACTTCCGCCGCTATCCCCAATTTGTGGAAACCATGGCCCGCCGGGCGGAAGCCTACAACCAAAGCCGCCGGGACCTCTTCGCCATGGAGGGCTCCGGCAAGGTGCTGATCCTGGAACCGGAGAGCACTGCCGGATTTTCCCGCACGGAACGGGACGTGGAGAAGATCCGTGCCCTGTGGCAGTCCGGCTATTCCGTGGGACACCGAGCCCTGAACGACGTGCGTGCCTTCTGGACGGAGGAATGATCCGCTTTTCCGCGGATTTTCCCCCGGTGGGCAGGGTGTTGCTTTTCACTCCGCGGACACGGCCCTTTTCCGCATTTTACAGACACTTGCAACAAATTTTACTTTTTTCGTCATTTCCCCCTTCCCAGGCCCCTTTTTTGCATATATAATAGTGACGTATCATAGGCATTGACTGGATCGTACAAATTAGATATTGGAGAATGAGAGAGGGCTGTCCGCCAGCTGCGGACGGCCTCATTATCGGAATTGGAAAGGGAGAACCTCATGGATATTTTTTCCGTTTTCACACTTTGCGGAGGACTGGCATTCTTCCTATACGGCATGAACACCATGTCCAAGAGCCTGGAGAAAATGGCCGGCGGCAAACTGGAACGGCTGCTCAAGCGCATGACCTCCAACCCCCTAAAGAGCCTGCTGCTGGGCGCCGGCATCACCATCGCCATTCAGTCCTCATCCGCCATGACCGTCATGCTGGTGGGCCTCGTGAACTCCGGTGTCATGGAGCTGGGCCAGACCATCGGCGTCATCATGGGGTCCAACATCGGAACCACCCTCACGGCTTGGATTCTCTCCCTCACCGGCATTCAAAGTGAGAGCATCCTTGTGAACATGCTCAAGCCGGAGAATTTCTCGCCCCTGGTGGCCCTGGCGGGCATCATCCTCATCATGGGCTCCAAGCGGCAAAAGCGCCGGGACGTGGGCCGCATCATGATGGGCTTTTCCATCTTGATGTACGGTATGGAACTCATGAGCGATGCCGTCAGTCCCCTGGCGGATATGCCGGAGTTTGCAAGCCTGCTCACAGCCTTCCAGAACCCGCTGCTGGGCGTGCTGGTGGGCGCCGTGTTCACCGGCATCATCCAGTCCTCCGCCGCGTCCGTGGGCATTTTACAGGCTCTGGCGCTGACCGGTTCCATCACGTACGGCATGGCCATTCCCATCATCATGGGCCAGAATATCGGTACCTGCGTCACCGCGCTGCTCAGCTCCATCGGTGTCAACCGCAACGCAAAGCGGGTGGCGGTGATCCACATCTCCTTCAACGTCATCGGCACTGTGGTGTGCCTGATCCTCTTCTACGGCGGCAACATGATCTTCGGTTTCTCCTTCATGGACTGGACGGTGGGCGCCGTGGGCATCGCCTTCTGCCACACCGTATTCAATGTCTTCACCACGCTGCTGCTCCTGCCGTTCTCCCGCCAGCTGGAAAAGCTGGCGCGGAGACTGATCCGTACGGAAAACCCCGCCAAGGAGTTTGCCTTCCTGGACCCCCTCCTGATCCGCACCCCCAGCGTGGCCATCAGCGAGTGCGTGTCCATGGCCTGCCGGATGGGGGAAACCGCCCGGGACAATGTGCTGCTGGCAATGGAACAGCTCTCCGGCTTCAGTGAGGAGCGGGAGTCCAAGATCCTTGAAAATGAGGACAAGCTGGACACCTACGAGGACCGGCTGGGCAGCTATTTGGTAGAGGTCTCCCAGCACGGCGTGTCCATGACGGACATCCGCACCGTTTCCCGCCTGCTCCATGCCATCGGTGACTTCGAGCGCATCGGAGACCACGCCATCAATATCCAGGACTCCGCCCGGGAGCTGCAGGACAAGGAGCTGCACTTCTCCGCCGCTGCAGAAAAGGAACTCAAGGTCTTGAACGCGGCGCTGGAGGACATTCTCTCCCAGGCCGTATCCAGCTTCAATCAGGACGACCCGGCAGCCGCCAAGGCGGTGGAACCGCTGGAAGAGACCATCGACCAGCTCACCGAGGAGATCCGCATGCGCCACATCCAGCGTCTCCAGACCGGCGAGTGCACCATTCAGCTGGGCTTCGTGCTCAACGACCTGCTGACCAACCTGGAGCGGGTATCCGACCACTGCTCCAACATCGCCGTGTGCGTCATTGAGGAGCGGGACAGCTCTGTGGATCACCACGCCTATCTCCACCGGCTGAAGGTGGACGACAATTTCACCGAGGAATTGCAGGAGGAACTGAGCAAGTACCGCCTGCCCAATGCCTGAGCTGTTTTCGGACAAGCGTCTCCGCTTTGCGGAGGCGCTTGTCTTTTACTCAGCGGCATAAAATTCCTCCCTCCCGCAGAAACTACCGGCAAATCGCTCAAGCAGGAGGATACCTATGGAGTTGAAAAACAGTGAGACGCTGCAGAATCTGATGCGGGCCTTTGCCGGGGAGAGCCAGGCTCGAAACCGCTACACCTTTGCCGCTGAAGTGTGCCGTGAGCAAAAGCTCCAGGTGCTGGAGGCGGTATTCCTCTTCACCGCCGGGCAGGAAAAGAAGCATGCGGAGATCTTCTACAACCACATGCGGGAGATCACCGGCGGCACCGTCCCCATCGACGGCGGATATCCGGTGGACTTGACCCATGACGCGGCGGAGCTGCTGCGCAGCGCCCAGCGCCACGAGTACGAGGAGCACGACCCCGTTTACAAATCCTTTGAGCAGACCGCCCGGCAGGAGGGATTCCCCGCCGTGGCGGCCTCCTTCCCGCAGATCTGGCGGCCTCCTTCCAGCAGATCGCCGCCATCGAGCAGCTCCACGGCAACCGCTTCGGCGCCTACGCAGACCTGCTGGAAAGTGGGAAATTGTTTGTCTCCGATGCATCGTGCGGCTGGATGTGCCTCAACTGCGGCTATGTCTTTACCGGCACAGAGGCCCCCCGTACCTGTCCCGTGTGCGGCCACGATCAGGGGTATTTCATCCGTCTGGAGCTGGTGCCCTACGGCGCCAAGCCCCTGGGAAAGTGAGGCGTGCCATGGCGGAGATCTCTCCTCGGATCCGCTCCCGGCTCGATACCCTCTCCCCGGAACTGCGGGCGGCCGTGCTGGCCAAGGACGTTCCCCTGCGGACACTGGGAGACCTGATCGGCGTGCTGGATCAG
>FR890952.1:4379-7641 GCA_000436875.1 Oscillibacter sp. CAG:155
CCACAGCAGGGGCTTGATTCTGAATATTCATTTTTATATGCATTTTCCCCATTCATCAGTTTTCGTTAAAATCCACAATTCACCTGGATTTTTCCAGAATTAGATGGATATTTTTTCATCTTCATCCAAGCTCAAGCAAATAAATATTCATTTTTTTGCGGAAAAGTATTGACAACCACAGGGATGGCGTGATAAGGTAAGGCATGTCCCGAGGGGGAGCCGCTTCCCCGGAGGAAAAACGCATATGTTACCCCGCTTTGGCGGGAGATTGATTGGAAAAGGGAGATTGCATCATGAAGAAGTTTTTGACCTTGCTGCTGGCCCTGGCCATGACGCTGAGCCTGGCCGCCTGCGGCAGCGACAGCACCGAAGAAACCGAGGAAGAGACCGTGGACTACACCGCTATGAGCGATGACGATCTCAAGGCCGCCATCACCACCGTCACGGACGGCACCCTCACCGTGGCCACCAGCCCCGACTTCGCCCCCTACGAGTTCTATGCTCTGGACGAAAACGGCGATCCCCAGCTGGCCGGCTTCGATATGGACTTGGCGCAGTACATTGCCGATTATCTGGGATTGAAGCTGGAAGTCATTCCCATGGACTTCGACGGCACCATCATGGAGCTGCAGAACAAGAACGTGGATCTGGGCATGGCCGGTTACTCCCCCGATCCCAAGCGCGCTGACAGCATGGACTTCTCCGATGTCTACATCACCGGCGGCCAGTCCTTCGTGTGCCTGGAGTCCAACAAGGATCAGTTCACCTCTCTGGAAGATGCCAACAACCCTGATTATCAGATCGGCGCTCAGGTCGGCTCCATCCAGGCTGATCTGGCCCACAAGAACACCCCCGACGCTGACGTCATCGAGCTGACCAAGGTTCCCGACATCATTGCCGAGCTGGTGACCGGCAAGCTGGACGGTGCCTTCATTGAGACCATGGTGGCCGAGAGCTATGCCACCCAGTACCCCGAGCTGTGCCTGGCTCTGGAAGTCCCCTATGACGCCGAAGGCTCCGTGGTGGGTGTCTCCAAGGGCAACGCCGCTCTGCTGGAAGGCGTGAACCGCGCCATCGCCGCTGCCAAGGAAGACGGCTCCTTCGATCAGTATGTGGTCAACGCCGTGGATCTGGCTTCCGGTGACTATGCTTACCTCCAGGACGGCGAGATCGTCCAGCAGTAATTGCACCGCTGAATATCCGCAATTCCTCCCCGTGAGACCACGGGGAGGAATTGGCTGCTTTTTCATGTTATCCAAAGAAAAGGAGGAAACCGCCTGTGTTTACTGCCGCCGGTTTCAAAACGACATTAGAGTACATAGAGCTTTTCAAGCAGGGCCTGATCTGCACGGTGTCGCTTTCCGCACTGACTGTTATCTTCGGCTTCATCCTGGCCCTGATCCTGGCCATCATGCGGCTTTCCAGCGTGTGTCCCTTCCGTTTCCTGGCGCTGACCTCTGACGGCCATCTCCGGGACCGGGGATTTCTGGTCACGCTGAGCCGCTTCAATCCCATCAGCTTTGTGGCGACCGTGTACGTGGAAGTCTTCCGTGCCACGCCTATGCTGGTTCAGCTGTTCATGGTCTACTATGTGGTGTTCGGCGGCGTGGACCTGCCCTCCTTCAAGCTCTTCGGGTCGATTCGCTTTGACCGCTTTTTGCCCGGCGTGGTGGCGCTGTCCCTGAACTCCGGCGCCTACCTCTCTGAGATCATCCGTTCCGGTATCCAGTCCATCGACGGCGGTCAGACGGAGGCAGCCCGCTCCCTGGGTCTGAGCCAGGTGCAGAACATGCGCTTTATCATCCTGCCCCAGGCCATTAAGAACATCCTGCCCGCCATCGCCAACGAGTTTGTCACCATCATCAAGGAGTCCTCCATCTGCTACACCATCGGTGTGCAGGAGATCATGTACGCGGTGACTTCCATCAAGGGCGCCACCTACCGGATTGCAGAGCCCCTGGTCATCGCCACCATCGTGTACTTCTGCCTAACCTTCCCCACCTCTAAGATCATTGCGTACTTCGAAAGGAGAATGAGCCGTGGCGATAAGAGATAGTCTCATCCAGGTCACTGACCTGAAAAAGCATTATAACCACGGCGCCATCAAGGCTCTCGACGGTGTTACCGTGGATATCAACCGGGGCGACGTGATGGTGGTCATCGGCCCCTCCGGCTCCGGCAAGTCCACCTTCCTGCGCAGTTTGAACCTGCTGGAGCAGCCCACCGGCGGTTCCATTGTCTTTGACGGCGTGGACATCACCAAAAAGAAGGTGCGCAACGCCGACGGGAAGATGGTGAAGCTGAACATCGACCACCACCGTCAGAAGATGGGCATGGTGTTCCAGCATTTCAACCTTTTCCCCCACATGACCATTATGGACAACATGACCCTGGCCCCCATCCAGGTCAAGCACATGAACAAAGCCGAGGCCGAGGAAAAGGCCCTGGCTCTGCTGGACCGGGTGGGCCTCAAGGACCGGGCAGGTGCCTATCCTATCCAGCTCTCCGGCGGCCAGAAGCAGCGTATCGCCATCGTCCGGGCGCTGATGATGGAGCCCGAGGTCATGCTCTTTGATGAGCCTACCTCCGCCCTGGACCCCGAGATGGTGGGTGAGGTGCTGGAAGTCATGAAGGAGCTGGCCCAGGAGGGGATGACCATGGTGGTCGTCACCCACGAGATGGGCTTTGCCCGGGAAGTGGGCAACCGAGTGCTCTTCATGGCAGACGGCAAACTGCTGGAGTCGGGCACGCCGGAGGAGATTTTCGAGCATCCCCAGCATCCCCGGCTGCAGGACTTCCTCAGCAAGGTACTCTGAGCGTATTGTTTACGTTTTCATAGTCTCCCGCCTCCCGCCATGATGCAGGCGGCGGGCCAAATCCGGGCACGCACCACTCGTGCGTGCCCGTTTTTATGTGGACGGGCCGTTTCGCCCGGGAAAGGAGCAGTTTTATGACAGACGAAAAGCGGGCGGCACTGGCCGCCATTGAGGGCAAGGCGGATCTGGTGCGCCAGGTAGCGGACTCCATCTGGTCCTTTGCGGAGCTCTCGCTGCAGGAGGAGAAATCCGCAGCGCTGTATTGCGACGTGCTGGAAAAAGAGGGCTTCACGGTGGAAAAGGGTATCTGCAACATCCCCACCGCTTTCTCCGCCTCCTATGGCAGCGGCCGTCCCATCATCGGCTTTCTGGCAGAGTATGACGCCCTCTCCGGCCTCTCCCAGGACGGCGGCAGCCTGACCCGGCACGAGTGCGTCGCCGGCGGC
>FR890952.1:7691-28060 GCA_000436875.1 Oscillibacter sp. CAG:155
GCTGGGCGCCGGTGCCTTTGCCGCTGCTTTGGGCGTCAAGGCCTTTCTGGAGGCCACCAAGACGCCGGGCACTGTGGTGCTCTATGGCTGCCCCGGCGAGGAGGGCGGTGCCGCCAAGGCCTTCATGGCCCGGGACGGTCTGTGGTACGGCCTGGATGCGGCACTGACCTGGCACCCCAACGACGCCAATGAGGTGCTCACCGGCTCCTCCAACTCCTGCATCCAGACCCAGTATCACTTCACCGGCGTGGCGGCCCATGCCGCCGGCGACCCGGACCGGGGCCGCAGCGCCCTGGACGCGGTGGAACTGATGAACGTGGGCGTACAGTTCCTGCGGGAGCACATGAGCGACAAGGCCCGCATCCACTACGCCATCACCGACGCCGGCGGCCGCAGCCCCAATGTGGTGCAGCCCCGGGCCAGCGTGCTGTACATGGTCCGCTCCAACCACGTGGCCGAGGCCGTGGAACTTCAAAAGCGGGTGGACAAGATCGCCGAGGGCGCGGCTTTGATGACCGAGACCACCTTCGAGAAGAAATTTATCGACGGCCTCGCGGACACCGTCACCAACCACGCTCTGGAGCGGGTGCTCTACCAGAACTTCCAGGAGCTGGGCGTCCCCTCCCACACGACGGAGGAGCTGGCCTATGCCGACCAGCTCAGCGCCACCTATCCCGGCAATGACCGCCTGCCCGGCGTGGGCAGCCAGTACGATCTGGATTACGCGGAGCAGGCCAGAGCCCTGCGGACAAAAGCCGGTCACGCCATGAATGACTTCCTGCTGCCCCTGTACCAGGGCGATGCCTTTGAGCCCGGCTCCACCGACGTGGGCGACGTCAGCTGGCAGTGCCCCACCGCGCAGATCCACGTGGCCACCTGGCCCAACGGCTGCCCCGGCCACAGCTGGCAGAATGTCTCCTGCGGCCGTACGGACATCGGGCACAAGGCTGCCCTTCACGCCGGCAAGGTCCTTGCCGCCGCCGCCATGGACCTTCTGACCCAGCCCGCTCTGCTGGAGGAGGCCAAAGCAGAATTCCAGCGCCGGACCGTGGCCGGTTACACCTGCCCCATCCCCGCCGATGCTGTTCCCGTAGTGGCAGACTGAGGCGTTTCACATCTGAAAAAGGCCGCCTAGGGCGGCCTTTTTTCTTTTTCTTGGGCTGATCCCGACAGGAAACAGGAATCCGGTCGTTTTGCACCAATTATTTTTTAGGTAATCAAAATTTTTGTTTGCTTTTTATAGAATTCATGGTATGATGGAAGCATCCAAAAGAATTTTGTGAAAGCTGTGCTTTCCCCCTTGAAAGGAGCTCCTGCCTATGAAGCCCACTGCAACCGGTCGGGAAATTCTTTTCCAGACCCGCGGCATCCCTCCTGTGGGTGCTTCCGTCTCCCTTGCACTGCAGCATCTGGTGGCCATGATCGTCGGCTGCGTCACTCCGCCCATCATCATCGCCGGGGCGGTCGGATTGAGCCAGGCGGATCAGGTGCTGCTGATTCAGGCCTCTCTGGTGATGTCGGCCGTGTCCACACTGCTGCAGCTCTTCCCCATCAGCCGGTACTTCGGCTCCGGCCTTCCGGTCATTCTGGGTGTCAGCTTCGCCTATGTCCCCAGCATGCAGGCCATTGCCGCCTCCGGCGGCGGGATCGGCGCCATCGCCGGCGCCATGCTGGTAGGCGGCGTGGTTGCGATTCTGGTGGGCCTCTTTGTCCGGAAGATCCGCCTGCTCTTCCCTCCGGTCATCACCGGCACCGTGGTATTCACCATCGGCCTTTCCCTCTACCCCACCGCCATCAACTACATGGCCGGAGGCACCGCCAACACGGCTGAGGCCGTGGCGGCTCAGGGACTGCCGGAGGCCATGGTGTACGGCTCCTGGCAGAACTGGCTCATCGCCGCGCTGACGCTGACGGTGGTCATGATCCTCAACCACCGCGCCAAAGGCATCGCCCGGCTGGCCTCCATCCTGCTGGGCATGCTCTTCGGCTATGCGGTGGCCCTGGCCTTCGGCATGGTGGACTTCTCCGACGTGGGGAGCGCCGCCTGGTTCTCCCTGCCCCGGCCGCTGCACTTCGGCATCAGCTTTGACGCCGCCTCCTGCATCGCCATCGGACTGCTCTTCGCCATCAACTCCATCCAGGCCATCGGCGACTTCACCGCCACCACAGTGGGCGGTCTGAGCCGCCAGCCCACCGACCAGGAGCTCCAGGGCGGCATTATCGCCTACGGCGCCAGCAACATTCTGGCAGCTTTGATGGGTGGACTGCCCACGGCTACATACTCCCAGAACGTGGGCATCGTCACCACCAACCGGGTGGTGAACCGGACCGTCTTTGCTATGGCCGGCGGCTTTTTGCTGCTGGCGGGCGTGTCCCCCAAATTCGCGGCACTGCTGACCACCATTCCCCAGTGCGTCCTGGGCGGTGCCACCATCACCGTGTTCTCTACCATCGCCATGACCGGTATGAAGCTCATCGCCTCTCAGGAGCTGACCGCCCGGAACACCACCATCGTGGGTCTGTCCGCGGCGCTGGGCGTGGGCATCTCCCAGGCCTCCGCCGCACTGAGCCAGTTCCCGGAGAGCGTCACCATGATCTTCGGCAAGTCTCCGGTGGTCATCGCCACGCTGATGGCCGTGCTGCTGAACCTGATTTTGCCCAAGGAACGCAAATAAACAGACAAAATGCCTGGATGCCATTGGCATCCAGGCATTTTTCAGCGCTCATACGCTGCAGAGAGCAGCAGCCTACTTTTCAGGTGTCCGCTTTCGGCGTTTCCAGCGCCGCCATGCTCTTGCGGAACTGGAAAAAGAACATGGTAGCTGTGGTGCACACCGCCAGCACATCCGCTACCGGTTCCGCCAGGAACACGGCAAAGGATTTATCCGCAAAGAAATGGGGCAGGATATAGATCAGGGGAATCAGCAAAATGATCTTCCGCAGTGCCGCCAGGAACAGTGAAGTCTTGGCATTGCCCAGCGCCACGAAGGTCTGCTGGCAGGCGATCTGCACGCCGAAAATACCGGTGGCCGCCATATAGATCCGCAGCGCCCAAGCGGCGTAATCCACCAGCTCCTGGTTGGAGGTAAACATCAAGGCGAACAGTTGCGGGAACAGCTGCACCAGCGCCCACAGCGTCAGGGAATAGGTCACGCAGGCGATCAGCAGCACCTTGAACGCCCGCCGCACCCGCTGGGGATTGCGGGCGCCGTAGTTGTAGCTGACGATGGGCTGGGCACCCTGGGTCAACCCCTGGAGCGGCATCATGGCGAACTGCATGATGCTGGTGAGCACCGTCATGGCACCCACGGCGATGTCGCCGCCGTATTTGAGCAGAGAGGAGTTGAAGCAAACGGCGATCAGGCTTTCCGTGGCCTGCATAATGAAGGGGGACATGCCCAGCGCCAGGCTGGGCAGCACCACCTTGGCATGGGGCCGCAGGTTTCCGGCCCGCAGGTGCCACTTGGTCTTGGGACCGGTGAGGAAACGGAGCACCCACACTGCGCTGACCGCTTGGGACAGGATGGTTGCCAAGGCCGCGCCCCGGACGCCCATGTTGAAGGCAAAGATGAAGATGGGGTCCAGCACGGTATTGAGCCCGGCGCCGATAAGCACCGTCTTCATGCCCACCACCGTGAACCCCTGGGCAGTGATGTAGGCGTTCATGCCCAGCGTCACCTGCACGAAAATGGTGCCCAGGCAGTAGATCTGCATATAGTCAAGGGCATATCCGATGGTATTGTCACTGGCACCAAACACCCGGAGCATCGGCTCGGCAAAGAGTAAAAATACCACCGTCAGCACCACCGACGCCGCTACCAGCATGGTCATGCTGTTGCCCATGATCCGCTCGGACTCGGCAAGGTTGCCCCGCCCCTCCTCAATGGATGCACGGGGCGCGCCGCCCATGGCCATCAGTGCCGCAAAGGCGGAGATCACCATGATGATGGGCAGACACACACCTACGCCGGTCAATGCCAGCTTGCCCACCGTCTCCACCGGCTGCATATGGCCGATGTACACCCGGTCCACCAGGTTGTACAGCATGTTGACGATCTGGGAGGTGATGGTGGGCAGCGCCAGGGAAAACAGCAGGCGCCCCACCGGGCCGGTACCCAAATCCACGTTTTGACGATTCATTCCCGCAATGCTCCTTCCATTTCCCGTTCCATTGTGACAAATACCCGTTCCAGCAGCGTATCCAGGGTCTTCCGCTCTGTATCCGTCAGTCCGGAGAAGATCCGCTGCCAGCAGGCCGCCTGAATCTCCTGGGCCTCCCGGGCCAGCGGCTTTCCTGCCTCCGTAATGGCCAGATGGATCACCCTGCGGTCGGTCTCGTCGGGCCGGCGCTGCAAAAAGCCCCTGCTCACCAGGAGATCCACCGCCTGGGACACCTGAGATTTCGGCAGTCCCCGCAGCTCCACCACGTCCCGGGCTGTGTCGTTTCCGGGATGGTTGGCAAGAAACAGCAGTACCTGCACCTCCCCCAGTGTCAGCCCCGTCCGCTGCTGCAGCGGGCTGAATGCCCGGGAATAGTATTGCTGAAAGCCGCGGAAAATCCGCAGGACCCGTGTAAAGGATTCCGCCATCAGCCGCCCTCCTTTTGTTCATATTTAAACAGTTCTTTTTTAAACTATTCAGCAGGATAGCATATTGCGCAGAACTTGTCAAGATTTCGACAGCCCTGTCATCTTTTCATTGACAAACCGTGACGGGCATACTATCATGGACATGGAAATGATTTTCAAAACCAGATTATAAGAGGTTTCGTATGATGTGGAATATTGTAAGTGACAGCAGCTGTGACCTGCGGATGGCCGGCTGGGACAGCCCCTCCGTCCACTTTGAGATCGTCCCTCTGCGGATTCAAGTGGGCAGCCGGGAATTTCTGGACGATGACGCTCTGATGGTGCCGGACCTGCTGGACGCCATGGCGGCGGAAAAGAGTGCCGCCTCCTCCGCCTGCCCCTCTCCCGCCGCCTTTGCCCGGGCGTTTGAAGCCGGGGACCGGACAGTGTGCTTCACCATCTCCTCCAGCCTCTCCGGCACCTACAATGCCGCGGTCATGGCCCGGGAGATGGTGCTGGAAGAGCACCCGGAAAAGCAGATCTGCATCATTGACTCCAAGGCCACCTCCGGGGCCATGGCACTTTTGATCTACCGGGCCCGGGAACTGATGGAGGCAGACACCACCGGCGATTTCGAGGGGATCTGCAATCAGCTGCGCCTCTATCAGGCCGCGCTGCGGACCTGCTTTACCCTGGAGAATTTCGACAACCTCATCAAAAACGGACGGATGCGCCCGCTGGTGGGCACTCTGCTCCACTCCCTGGGCATCCATGTCATTGCGGATGCCACACCCCAGGGCACCATCCACGTGGCGGACAAAGCACGGGGCGAGGCAAAGACCTACCGGGCCATTACCGCCCTGATGGGTGCCAGCAAGGACTGCACCGACGCCCATGTGATCGTGGCCCACTGTGAGAACCTGGCAGGTGCCATGAAACTCAAGCAGCAGATCCTGGAGGATCTGCCGGTAGGGCAGGTGGAGATCCTTTCCTGCCGGGGCCTGACCAGCTTCTACGCCATGCAGAAGGGCCTGATCATCGGATATTGAGCCAACTCCCGCCGCCGGCCTTTGGCCGGCGGCTTTTTTGCGTCTTGCGGGCGGATAGCCCGCTCTTTTTTTGCGAAGTTTTCCCGTTCGTGCATGAAATGTGAAAATCCAGAGACCCTAATGCAGAATCCAGACGACTGCAACACAAAGGAGTGACCGCATTTGGAGACTGGAATCCACAACACCTCGGAAATCGGGCGGCTGAAAAAAGTCATGCTCCACCGCCCGGGCAAGGAACTGGAAAACCTGATGCCCGAATATCTGGAGCGTCTGCTCTTTGACGACATTCCCTATCTGAAGGAGGCCCAGCGGGAGCACGATGCCTTTGCCGACTGTCTGCGGGGCCAGGGCGTGGAAGTGGTGTACCTGACAGACCTGGTGGCGGAGTCCCTCACCGGCCCGGAGGTCCGCCAGGAGCTGATCCGGCAGTATCTTGCGGAAGCCGATGTCTCCGACGCTCGGACCCGGGAGAGCCTGGCGGAGTATTTCGACGCTCTGCCGGACAAGGAGATGGTATCTGCCATGATGGCCGGCGTTCGCAAGAGCCAGCTGCGGACGGGTCAGGCCCGGCTGGGGGACTACGTCTCCGCCACAGAGGACGGCTATCCCTTCGCCGTGGACCCTCTGCCCAACCTCTACTTCACCCGTGACCCCTTCGCCACCATCGGTACCGGTGTCTCCATCCACCGGATGCACACCGTCACCCGCAACCGGGAGACGCTCTTCGGCAAGTTCATCTTTGAACACCACCCCGTTTACCGTCACGCTCCCCGCTGGTATGACCGGGGGGAGACCTCCTCTCTGGAGGGCGGCGACATTCTGGTGCTCTCCCCCCAGGTGCTGGCGGTGGGCATCTCCCAGCGGACGGAGGAGGACTCCATCGACGCCCTGGCGGAGACCGTTCTCACCCAGAGCAAGACCTTCCGCAAGCTCCTGGCCTTCAACATCCCCAAGAGCCGGTCCTTCATGCATCTGGACACGGTGTTCACCATGGTGGACTATGACAAATTCACCGTCCACCCCAACATCCTCCAGCAGATCACCGTATTTGTCATGGAGCTGGATGAAAATCACAAAATGAAGATCCGCCAGGAGGATGGGCGGCTGGAGGACATTTTAAAGGAGCATCTGGAACTGGATCATGTGACGCTGATCCCCTGCGGCCAGGGCAGTGAGATCGACGCCGCCCGGGAGCAGTGGAGCGACGGCTCCAACACACTGGCCATCGCCCCCGGCGAGGTGGTGGTCTACTCCCGGAACTATGTGACCAACCGTTCCCTGGAGGAGGCGGGTGTCCGCATCCACACCATCCCCAGTGCCGAGCTCTCCCGGGGCCGGGGCGGCCCCCGGTGCATGTCCATGCCCCTCTGGCGGGAGGACCCGTGACACCAGCCGGGCAGTATTCCCGCCGCCCGGTCCCCTGTTCCCACAGTTCCCGCCGGAACAAATCTATTTTTAAAGGAGATACCACTATGGCTGTCAATCTCAAAGGCCGGAGCTTTCTGACCCTCAACGACTTCACCCCTCTGGAGATCCGCTATCTGCTGGACCTGGGACACAACCTGAAGGCCAAACGCCGGGCCGGCATCTGCGACCCCGCTCTGCAGGGCAAGCACATCGTGCTGCTCTTTGAAAAGACCTCCACCCGCACCCGCTGCTCTTTCGAGGTAGCCGCCACCCAGGAGGGCGCTCACGTCACCTATCTGGACGCCGGCAGCTCCCAGATGGGCAAGAAAGAATCCCTGGAGGACTCTGCCAAGGTACTGGGCCGCTTCTTTGACGGTATCGAGTACCGGGGCTATGACCAGAAAAACGTGGAGGACCTGGCAAAGTACTCCGGCGTTCCCGTGTGGAACGGCCTCACCGATGCCGACCATCCCACCCAGATCCTCGCGGA
Organism: Oscillibacter sp. CAG:155; assembly: GCA_000436875.1. Lineage (GTDB taxonomy): Bacteria > Bacillota > Clostridia > Oscillospirales > Oscillospiraceae > Oscillibacter. The sequence goes on from FR890952.1 coordinate 15,206, forward strand.
CATGATGACCATCGAGGAGCACTGCCACAAGCCTCTGAACCAAGTGAAGGTGGTCTTCCCCGGCGACGTGCGCAACAATATGTGCTACGCCTGGATGATCGGCGCCGCCAAAATGGGCATGCACTTTGTAGGCATCGGCCCGGACCAGCTGGCCAAGGAGATGGACCAGGAGATCGTCCGCTCCACCGCCGAAACCGCCCGGGAGACCGGTGCCCGCATCGAGATCACCAGCGACATGGCGGCGGTGAAGGACGCTGATGTGATCTACGGTGACATCTGGGCCTCCATGGGCGAGGAAGCCCTGATCCCTGAGCGGACCAAGCTCCTCTCCCCCTACCGGGTGACGGAGGACGTCCTCAAGGCCACCGGCAACCCGGACGTGCTGTATCTGCACTGCCTGCCCTCCTTCCACGACTTTGAGACGAAGCTGGCCAAGGAGTGGAAGGACAAGGGCGTGGACATCCGGGAGGTCACCGATGAGGTGTTCCGGGGCAAGCACAGCGTGGTCTTTGACGAGGCGGAAAACCGGATGCACTCCATCAAAGCCGTGCTGGTAGCCACCATCGGAAAATAAGAAGGGAGATGGCCCTTTGAAAAAAGCCAAGTTCCGCATGCCCACTGCCTACACCATTTTGTTTCTTTTGATTATTTTGGTGGCCCTCTCCACCTGGTTCATTCCCTCCGGCAGCTATGACTACGTGGATGGTGTCCCGGTGGCGGGCACCTACCATGCCACGCAGGCCAACCCCCAGGGGATCGGGGATATCCTCAAGGCCGCCTTCTCCGGCTTTTACGACGCGGTGGACGTGTGCGTGTTCATTTTGATGGTAGGCGGTTTTCTGGGGGTCGTCATGAAGACCGGCGCCATCGACGCCGGCGTGTCCAACGTCATCGCCCTGCTGGGCGGACGGGAGAAGTGGCTCATCCCGATCCTGATGCTGTTTTTCGGTCTGGGCGGCACCACCTACGGCATGTGGGAGGAAACCATGGCGTTTTATCCTCTGCTGATTCCGGTGTTCCTGGCAGCAGGCTATGACGCGGTGGTGGGCATCTCGGTGATTTTGTTGGGAGCCGGTGCCGGCGTCATCGCCTCCACCGTCAACCCCTTTGCCACCGGCATCGCCGCCGGCTTTGCCGGGGTGTCCCTGGGCGACGGCATCTTGCTGCGGCTTTTGCAGTGGATCGTCTTTGAGGCGGCGGCCATCTGGTTCGTGATGGCCTATGCCGCCCGGGTCAAACGGGACCCGGCCACCTCGGTGGTGGGTGTGGGCGCCGGAAAGCTCCATGTCAGCGCCGCCGAGACCACACCCCTCACCCCCCGGCGGAAAGTCATTCTGGTGATCTTCGTGCTGGTGTTCGCCGTAATGACCTACGGTGTCATCCCCTTTGCCGACATGGGTCTCCCTCTGCCGTCTCTGGGCTGGTGGTTCCCGGAGCTCTCCGCCCTCTTTGTGGTGGGCGGCGTGGTCATCGGCCTGCTGGACCGGATGAAGGAAGAAGAGCTGGTGGAGACCTTCGTGGCAGGGTGCGCGGACCTTTTGGGTGTCGCGTTCATCATCGGCATCAGCCGGGGCATCACGGTGCTGATGAACGACGGCGGCATCACCGACACCATCCTCCACTGGGGCGAGGATGCCCTGGCAGGGGCAGGGCCCATCCGCTTTGTGCTGCTGGTGTTTTTGATCTACCTGCCCCTGACCATCCTGATTCCTTCCTCTTCCGGCCTCGCCACGCTGTCGGTGCCCATCATGGCGCCCCTGGGCCAGTTTGCGGGGGTGAGCGGCGCTCTGGTGGTGACGGCGTTCCAGTCCGCCTGCGGGCTGGTGAACATCATCACCCCCACCGCGGCGGTGGTGATGGGTGCTCTGGCCCTGGGGCATGTACCCTACGACCGGTGGGTCAAGTACGTCTGGAAGCTGATCGTCTATTTTCTGCTGCTGACCATGGCCTTTTTGATCGTGGGCGCGCTGCTGGGCTGACGGACGGTGCACCCCGCCGCCAATTCAGAACCGTACTGCTCTCGGACAAAGAACGTGCCGCACCCGATTGGGTGCGGCACGTTTTTCTGCCTGCATGGGATGGTCTTATACGGTTGCGGGAGTCTCCTGGGTACGGAACACCGCCAAAAACTCGTCCCGCTCCATAGTCTCGTGCTCCAGAAGGTACTTAGCCACCGTCTCCAGCTTATCCCGGTTTTCATCCAGGATCTTCCGGCACCGCTCATAGGCGTTGCCCACCAGATCCTTGACCTCCTCGTCGATCTGGGCGGCCACGGCCTCAGAGTAGCTGCGGCCCTGGCTCATGGTCCGGCCGATGAACACCTCATCATGGCCGGATTCAAAGGACACCGTGCCCAGCTTGTCGCTCATGCCGTAACTAGCCACCATCTTCCGGGCGATCTGGGTGGCCCGCTGGATATCGTTGCTGGCACCGGTGGAAATGTCGCCCAAGCACAGCTTTTCCGCCACCCGGCCGCCCAAGAGGGCCACGATCTGGTCCTCCATATACCGCTTGGAGAGATAGGAGCGGTCCTCCTCCGGTAGCGAGATGGTCATGCCGCCGGCCTGGCCCCGGGGAATGATGGTGATCTGGTTGACGGGGTCGTGGTCCGGCAGCAGCTGCATCACCACCGCGTGGCCCGCCTCGTGATAGGCGGTCAGCTCCCGCTCGTGCTGGGGGATAACCCGGCTCTTTTTCTCCGGGCCCGCGATGACCTTGATCTCCGCTTCCTTCAGATCTGCCATGGTGATGAACTTCTCACCCTTCCGGGCAGCCAGCAGTGCGCCCTCGTTGATAAGGTTTTCCAGATCCGCGCCAGTAAAGCCCGGCGTGCCTCTGGCCAGTTCCTTCAGATTCACGTCCTCTGCCAGAGGCTTGTTCCGGACATGGACCTTCAAAATATCCTCCCGGCCCCGGATGTCCGGCAGCCCCACATAGATCTGCCGGTCAAAGCGGCCCGGCCGCAGCAGCGCGGGGTCCAGCACATCCGCCCGGTTGGTGGCCGCCAGGACCACCACGCCCTCGTTGGCGGCAAAGCCGTCCATTTCCACCAGCAGCTGGTTGAGGGTCTGCTCCCGCTCGTCGTGGCCGCCGCCAAGGCCCGTGCCCCGCTGGCGGCCCACGGCGTCGATCTCGTCGATAAAGACGATGGCGGGAGAGTTCTTCTTGGCCTGGTCAAAGAGGTCCCGGACCCGGCTGGCCCCCACGCCCACATACAGCTCCACAAAGTCGGAGCCGGAGATGGAGAAGAACGGTACGTTGGCCTCGCCGGCCACGGCCTTGGCCAGCAGCGTCTTACCGGTGCCCGGAGGGCCCACCAGCAGCACGCCCTTGGGGATGCGGGCGCCCAGAGAGATATACTTCTTGGGGTCCTTCAAAAACTCCACAATCTCCTGGAGTTCTTCCTTCTCCTCGTCGGCACCTGCCACGTCCTCAAAGGTGATCTTGCGGTCCTTGTCCGTCAGGGTGCGGGTCCGGGCGGTGCCGAATTTGGCCATTTTGTCCGGTCCCATGCCTCCGCCCTGGGTGCGGGCGATCAGGAAATACCACAAAAGGCCCAGCACCACCGCCACCAGTACATAGGGCAGCAAGGTCGTCAGCCAGTTGGTGGTGGGGGCGGCGGGATAGTCGTAGGACGTGATGATCCCCGCCGCCTTCTGCTCCACGATGAGATCATTGAGATCTTCGTAGAAGAGCGCGAAGTCGTAAATCCGATAGCGGACGGTGTCGGTATCCCCCAGGGATTTGACTTTCTCCCGCAGGTGCAGCTCCACCGTGTGCTCGTCGGGGAAGGTGACGGATTCCACCTTCTCCTGTTCAAAAAGCTGGCGGACCTGGGAATACTCCAGCTGGGGCACCTGATTGTCCATCCGCAGCAGATAGCTGGCGCACAGCACGATTACCAGCAGCAAAAGCAATACGCTCAGGTTGGTCGTTCGGTTTTGTCTGGTCACAGATTCAGGACCTCCTTTGACGCCCATCCCGGGCGCTCATGATCAGCACGCTCCCCACCGGAGCGGCCGTTTTCTCCCCTCCGGCAGACTCAGTGGTTCTCGTAGACCTCCGGCTTGAGGACGCCGATATAGGGAACGTTCCGGTACTGCTGGCAGTAATCCAGGCCGTAGCCCACCACGAATTCATCGGGCACCGTGAAGCCCGCCATGTCCGCGGTGATGGCCTTGGTGCGGCGGGAGGGCTTATCCAGCAGCGTCACGATGGTAATGGACGCGGCTCCCTTGGTCTTGAAGTATTCCTTCAGGAATGCCAGGGTATTGCCGGAGTCCAGAATATCCTCCACGATGATCAGATGGCGGCCGGTGATATCCTGCTGCAGATCATGGGTGATCTGCACCCGCCCGGAGGAGGTGGTGGCGTTTTGATAGGAACTGACGGCGATGAACTCCACATCGCTTTTCACCTGGCAGGCCCGCACCAGGTCTGCCATAAAGACGAATGACCCCTTCAGCACGCTTAAAAACAGCGGGTTTTTGTCATGGAACTGCTCATAGAGGGCCTCACCCATCTCTGCAATCCGGGCATGGAGCTGCTCCTCTGTCACCAGCACCTTCAAAATGTCGTTTTCCATCTCACTTTTCATGATTGCTCTCCTCTGTTTCTTCAATGATTTGAATAAACCGGCAGTCTGTTCCCACCGGCAGGAATTCCTCATCCACGCCCAAACGCCACACGGCGGCCAGCTGCCCATCCACATAAATGGCCGGCAGCTGTTCCCGCTCCCCAAGGGTGATCCGCCGGTCCAGGCACAGCCGCTTGACACTGCGGGCCCCTTGGGCCCCCGACAGCGTCAGCCGCGCTCCCGGATCACAGGGGGCTACACTCACATGCTCCCACTCCGGCCCTGACCGCAAGGCCAGGCCTGTTCCCTTCCGGCAGTCCAGCAGGGTCAGGGTGTAGTCCCCCCAGCAAAGGGGACAGTTTTTCACCAGCTCCGCCCGGGAAGCAGGTGTCTCCAAAGTCTCCAGCATCAGCCGGGAGGCCGCAATGCGGGCTGTGACGCCGTGGGGCAGGCTGATGCGGGCATCGTTGCCATGGCTGGCGCACAGCCGCTCCAGCGCCTCCAGGTGGGCGGCACCGATGTCTTTGCGCCCTGCCCCCAGCAGGTCAAACAGACCCAACAGCACCCGGGGCCTGAGAAACGCAGGCACCTCCGCCAGGGCCGCCAGGGAAATGGTCACCCGACCCGGCTGGACCCCGGCCCGGCGCAGATACCGCTCCGTCAGGTCTGAAAGGCCCGTGTCCATCTCCGCCAGGCGGGCGGCCGCCTGAGCCACATGCTCCGCGGCTCTGGAATTGAGCCGGCGCAGCAGAGGCATCACCTGCAGCCGCACCAGGTTTCGGGCGGCTGCGTCCGGGTCGGCGTTGGTCTCATCTTCCACATGCGGCAGGGCATGGGCGGCCGCATAGGCTGCCAGATCCTCCCGTGGGATTTCCAGAAAGGGACGCAGGATGCCGTCCCGCTGCCGGGGAATCCCGGCAAGGCCCCGGAGCCCCGTGCCCCGGACCAGATTGAGCAATACAGTCTCGGCGTTGTCGTCGGCGTGATGCGCAGTGAGGACGGCGTCAAATTCCTCCCGCCGGGCCGTCTCCTGCAAAAAACCATAGCGCAGTTTCCGGGCAGCCTCCTCCAGGGAGAGTCCCTCCGCTTCCGCCAGAGTCCGGGTATCCCCCTCTCCAGTGAAGCAGGGAATGCGGCGGGAGGCACACCAGTCCTCCACAAACCGCTGGTCACGGTCCGCACGCTCTCCCCGGAGGTGATGGTTGAAATGGGCAGCCGCGGCAAAAAAGCCGTTGGCCCGCCCCCAGGTATCCAGAAAATGCAGCAGACACATGGAGTCCAGCCCGCCGGAGACGGCGCACAGCATCCGCCCCCCCATCGGGAAGCAGCGATGCAGCAACTCCCTGGCGGCTGCGAGTTCATTCGCCATGTCCGCCCCCGGTTTCCGGTTCAAAGGAGGCAATCCATTTTCTGGGGCTTCGCCCACAACAGAGCATCGCCTCACTCCTCCTCGTCATATCTCGTATCCAGTGTGGAGAACGTGGTGTAATCCGGCATCCACCGCAGCTCCGCCCCGCGGCGGGACCGCCGCGGGGAACCCCGGTGGCCACCATCCGCGGGGGAAGTGAATCCCCCCGCTCACAAGGATTTGCCCACAGGGCAAATCGCTTGGACGCGCTCACGCGCGAATCAGCAAGGTGGAGCATCGCCTCACTCCTCCTCCTCGTCATATCTCGTATCCAGTGTGGAGAACGTGGTGTAATCCGGCATCCACCGCAGCTCCACCTTGCCGGTCTCGCCGTGGCGGTTTTTCGCCACGATGCACTCGGCGATGTTGTGCTTTTCCGAGTCCTCATTATAATAGTCATCCCGGTACAAAAAGAGAACGATATCCGCATCCTGCTCGATGGCGCCGGATTCCCGCAGATCCGAGAGCATGGGGCGCTTGTCATCCCGCTTTTCGTTGGCACGGGACAGCTGGCTCAGGCAAATGACCGGGATATTGAGCTCTTTGGCCATGATCTTGAGCATTCGGGACATATCAGAGACCACCTGCTGGCGGCTCTCACCGCCGCTGCGTGGGCCGCCGGCGGAGGTCATCAACTGCAGATAGTCGATGACCACCAGTCCCAGATTGTCCAGGCGGCGGCACTTGGCGTTCATATCCGCCACCGAGAGCATGGGGTTGTCGTCGATCCGGATGTCTACTTTATTAAGAATGGTCGCGGCACCGGCGATCTTCTCCCAGTCGGTCTCCCGGAGGGAGCCGGTCTTGAGACGGTAGTTTTCCACACAGGCCTCGGAAGACAGCAGCCGGGTGGCCAGCTGCTCCCGGGACATTTCCAGGGAGAACACCGCCACGGTCTTGTGGGTGCTCTTGGCCACGTTCAGCGCGATGTTCAGTGCAAAGGATGTTTTGCCCATGCCGGGCCGGGCCGCCAGCAAAATAAGGTCCGACTTGTTCAGGCCCGTGATCTTCTGGTCCACGGCGGAGAGGCCGGTGGAAAGGCCCGGCAGGTGGTTTTCGCTCTCGCTCATTTCGCCCAGCCGATCCAGCACGTCCGGCAGCACCTGCCGCAGGGGCACCATGTCCTGGGCGCTCTGGCCCCGGCGGACGGCGTACACTTTCTGCTCGGCGGCCTCCAGAATATCGCTGGGATCGCCCACGCCCTCCTGGACCATGGCGGTGATCTCTGCCGCCGCCTGGGCAACCCCTCGCAGCAGGGCCTTGTCATGGACGATGGCCACGTACTCCATGACATTGGCGCTGGTGGGGGTGATCTCCATCAGCTGGGCCAGATACGAGCGGGTGGTGTTCTCGTCGTAGGTGCCGTTTTTCCGCATCTCCTCGCACACCGTGATGCCGTCGATGGGACGGGCATAGGTGAACATGGAGTAGATGGTCTCAAAAATATCCCGGTTCTGCCGGAGATAGAAGTCCGACGGCCGCAGCTTGTCCATCACGTCCTTGACGCACCGCTCGTCGATGAGCATGGAGCCCAGCACCGCCTGCTCCCCTTCCAGAGAATGGGGCATCTGCCGCAAAAGCAGGTCTTCATTTGCCACGGATCTTCACCTCCGGTTTCCAAAATCTGCATGTTCAGACCGGCAGGACCTCCTGCACAGTCAAATGCTGATGGGCCAAATAAACAGTTACTGCTCCTCAAGCACGGACACGTACACCGTGCCCACCACCTCAAAGCCCAGCTTGGCCTTGACCTGATAGGTGCCGAAGGCCTTGATGGGCTCATCCAGCACCAGCTTCTGCTTGGGGATGTCGATGCTGAACTGGGCCTTGAGGCCGTCGGAAATCTCCTTGGTGGTGACGGCGCCGAAGAGCCGGCCGCCACTGCCCGCCTTGGCGGTGAGCTTCACCTGGCACTCCTTGAGCTTTTCCGCCGTGGCCTCGGCCTCCGCCTTCATGCGGGCCTCCTCGGCCCGGCGGGCCTTCTCCTTGAGGTTCATGGTGTTGATGGCGTCCGCCGTGGCGGCGATGGCCAGTTTCCGGGGCAGGAGGAAGTTCCGGGCATAGCCCTCGGAAACCTCCACCATCTGGCCCTTCTTGCCCTGGCCCTTCACGTCCTGCTGTAAAATCACTTTCATGATGAATTCTCCTTTTCAGTTTGCTCGTTTTTCCTGATTTTTCATGCTCAGGGGGTAAAATAATCGTCGATGGCCTCCAGCAGCCGCTTCCGGACAGTCTCCGGATCGCTGTCGGTGACCTTGCCGCCGGCGGTGGTGGAGTTTCCGCCGCCGCCCAGCGCCTCCAGAATCACCTGGACGTTGACTTCGCCCAGAGAGCGGGCGGACATGAGCACGTTCTCCCCGCTGCGGTACACCACGAAGGACGCCTTGACGCCCTTGAGTCCCAGCAGCTCGTCCGCCGCCTGGGCAGCCGCCACCCGGTCCACGCCGTCCTGGGGGATCACCGCCACGGCGATGTCGTCCCGATACAGCTCCGCCCGGCGGATGATGTCATACCGGGAGACCATTTCGCTCAGGTTGTTCTGGAACAGCTTCTGCACGTCCGTGGTGTCCGCGCCGGCCCGGCGCAGGAACGCCGCCGCCTCGAAGGTCCGGCCGCCGGTGCGGAGGGTGAAGTGCTTGGTATCCAGCACGATGCCCGCCAGCAGTGCCTCGGCTTCCTCCCGCAGAAGGTCCGACGGCTCTACCAGGTACTGCAGCAGCTCCGTCACCAGTTCTGAGGCAGAGGAGGCATAGGGCTCGTGGAAGTTGAAGGCCGCGTTTTCAATGTACTGGGCCGCCCGGCGGTGATGGTCGATCACCGCCACCCGGTTGCAGGACTCCAGCAGCTGCACGCTTTCCACCATGTCGGGGCGGTTGGTATCCACCACGATCAGCAGCGCGCCGGGGCGCATTTTCAAAAACGCCTCGTTGGGTGCCGTAAAGACGCCCTCGTACTCTGGCAGTCCCCGGAGCCGGTCCAGCACCGGTCCGGCGGCGTTGTGTTCCAGATCGATCACGATCTGGGCCTGCTTGCCCCGCTTGCGGGCCATGCAGCAAAGGCCGGCGGAGGCGCCCACGGCATCCATGTCCGCGAAGCTGTGGCCCATGATGTAAAGCTCCGTTGCATCCGCCACCAGCTCGCTGAGGGCGTTGGCCATGACCCGGGACTTGACCTTGGTCCGCTTTTCCGTGGTCTTGCTGCGGCCGCCGTAGAAGGCAAAGTCCACCTTGCCCCGGACCACCGCCTGGTCGCCGCCTCGGCTGAGAGCCATTTCCAGAGACAGGTTTGCGTTCTTGTACAGCTCTCCCATGCTGTCGGCGTCCTTGCCGATACCGATGGAGAGGGTGGGGGTCACATCGCCCACCTTGATGTCCCGGATGGTATCCAGCACGGAGAACTTGTCCTCCACGAAATGCTCGTAGTGGCGCTCTTCAAATATAAAGAGGTAGTGGTCCCGCTCGGTTTTCAGCAGCAGCCCGTCGGCGCAGGAGGCCCACACATTGAGCTTTTCGTCGATCTGGGCCAGCACGGCACTGCGGGCCGTGTCGGCGCAGGCCTTCATCAGGTCCTCATAGTTATCTACCATCAAAACCGCCAGCACCGGGCGGGTGCTCACATACCGCTCCCGCAGCTCATCGGCGTCGGTGGTATCCACCCAGTAAGTGGTGGCCACCAGGTTCTGCTCGCCGCCCCGGCCCTTGGCCCGAACCAGGGAGCCATACACCCGGAAGCGGCGGCTGTTCATGAGCACCCGGTCGGGGCACTCCTGTTTTCCCTCCAGCAGCCACTGCACGGGAAACTCCGGCACAGCGTCCTCCACCTTCATCTCAAAGAGGTGTTCCCGCACACCGGCCAGCTGCAAAAAGTTCTCATTGCTCCAGATGACCTCTCCGGTATCCGGCCGGAACACCATGATGGGCAGCGGAGAGTTGATGAGGGTGGATTTGCTGGCGGTGTCCACACTGCCGGTGAGACTGTCGATATACTGCAGGATTCCCTGGCGGCGCTTTTGATTGGCCTTGGTGAAGTAGGCATACAGCGCCACGATGACGGCAGCCTCCACCAGTGCCAGCAGCGGACTGACCACAGCCGCCGCGCAGCAAAACAGCACCATGCACAAAAAGTACAGCTTCAGGTTCGGTTCCAGCAGGCGGGAGAGTTTTTTATTATTCATGGAATGAATCTCCTTTGACCGGAAAGCATACGAATTCAGGTTAATTCAGTATAGCAGTTTTCCCCGTCAGACGCAATGGCAAAATCCCTTCCCACCAGGCAGCTTGGGGGCAATCGCAAAAAAATGTATACAAACTTCCGTTTGTGTGCTATACTATATCAAATCCAGCGTCGAGGAGCTCAGGCTTCTCCGCACCTTTCTTTTGTATTTCACTGGCACGGGCCGCGTTTCCGCTCCAGTTAAATAGACAACTTCCCATATGCGATCCGGGATGACGTGACCGAACCCCTGCCGGCGAAACGGGGCCGTGCAGGCAACGGACGTCTCTTATTTGCGTGCCCATTTTCGGGCGCGTCTGCCGCGTCATGCCCGGAGACCGGGGGAGTCTTACAGATTTCAACGGAAAAAGGAGTATCTTAAATCTATGGCAGAAAAACTGAAAATCATCCCCTTAGGCGGTCTCAATGAGATCGGCAAGAACATGACCGCCTATGAATACGGCGGCGAGATCATCGTGGTTGACTGCGGTATGGCCTTTCCCGGGGACGACATGTACGGCATCGACTGCATCATTCCCGACGTCAGCTACCTCATCAAAAACCGCAGCCGCATCCGCGGACTGTTCATCACCCACGGCCACGAGGACCACGTGGGTGCCATCCCTTATGTGCTCAAGCAGGTGAACATGCCCATCTACTGCACCCGTTTCACCGCCGGCCTCATCAAGCTCAAGCTGGAAGAGCACAATTTGGTCAAAAGCACCAAGCTCATCACCGTGGAACCCGGCAAGACCGTCCGGGCCGGTAAGTTCAATGTGGAGTTTATCCACGTCAACCACTCCATTGCCGACTCTGTGGCCTTTGCCATCCACACCCACATGGGCACCATCGTCCACACCGGCGACTTCAAGATCGACTCCACCCCCATTGACGGTGACGTGATCGACCTGGCCCGTCTGGGTGAGCTGGGTAAGGAGGGCGTGCTGGCACTGTGTGCCGACTCCACCAACGTGGAGCGGCCCGGCTTTACTCCCTCCGAAAAAGTGGTGGGCGCCACCTTCAAGCGCCAGTTCCAGAACTGTGAGGACCGCATCATCGTCACCACCTTCGCCTCCAACGTCCACCGGGTCCAGCAGGTGCTGGACGCCGCCGCCGCCTGCGGCCGGAAGGTGGCTGTGACGGGCCGGTCCATGGAGAATATGATGAAGGTCTCCACGGAGCTGGGCTATATGAAGGTCCCCAAGAACACCCTGGTGGACATCACCAAGATCAAGAACCTGCCGAAAAACAAGCAGGTCATCGTCACCACCGGCTCCCAGGGCGAGGAGATGAGCGCCCTGTACCGCATGGCGTTCTCCACCCACAAGCAGGTGGAGATCGGTGCCGGCGACAAGGTGATCCTCTCCGCCTCCGCCGTGCCCGGCAACGAGGTCACCATCTCCCGGGTCATCAACGAGCTCTTCCGCAAGGGCGCCACGGTGGTCTATGACCGGGCGGACATGCTGCATGTCTCCGGTCACGCCTGTCAGGAGGAGCTGAAGATCATTCACGCCCTGACCAAGCCCCGCTTCTTCATTCCTCTCCACGGCGAGCAGCGGATGCTGCAGATCCATTCCAAGCTGGCCCAGGAGATGGGCATGGACCGCAATCGCATCGCCATTGCCGACAACGGCTCCGTCATTGAGCTCACCGCGAAGACGCTGAAGATCGGCGGCACGGTTCCCGCTGGCGAGGTGTATGTGGACGGCGCCGGTGTGGGCGACGTGGGTGCCGTGGTCATGCGGGACCGCAAGCGGCTGGCTGAGGACGGCATGGTGGTCGTGGTGATGCCCATTTCCGCCCATGACGGCAGCCTCCTGAGCCCGCCGGAGATCATCACCCGGGGCTTCATCTACGTCAAGGAGTCCGGCGATCTCATGAAAGAGCTCCAGAACGTGGCCCTGGAGGCCGCGGACTCCGTCTCCCACAAGCGCAGCCGGGACGACGGCGAACTCAAGGGCACGGTGAAATCCGCTGTCAGCAGCTACCTCTTCAAAAATACCCGCCGCAACCCTATGGTCATCCCCGTGGTGACGCGGCTGTAAAAGAACAGAAGCCGGCCTTCATCAGGCCGGCTTCTGTTTTACGTATCTGCCTCATCCCGTTTCCGTCAAAAAGGCGCATGGCTTCTGCCATGCGCCTTTTGTGCAATCCGGTTACTCCGCCTTGGGTTCCTCGCTCTCAAAGACCGCCTTGGCACTGGCGGCCAGGCCTGCCAGCCCCTGGAGCTCGGAGGGGATGATGATTTTGGTGGCCTTGCCGTCTGCCACCTTCTGCATGGTCTCCAGCGCCTTGAGCTTGACCACCTGGTCATTGGGCGCGGCGGCGTTGAGCAGCTTCAGAGAGTCCGCCAGGGCCTGCTGGACCTGGAGAATCGCCTGGGCCTCCGCCTCGGCGGCCATGATGCGGGCCTCCTTTTCGCCCTCTGCCTTCAAAATGGCGGCCTGCTTGGCGGCGTCCGCTTTCAAAATCAAGGACTGCTTCTCGCCCTCTGCCACCAGGATCTGGGACTGCTTGGTACCCTCCGCCTGGAGAATGGACTCCCGGCGCTCCCGCTCGGCCTTCATCTGCTTTTCCATGGCGTTCTGGATTTCCTTGGGCGGGATGATGTTCTTCAGCTCCACCCGGTTGACCTTGATGCCCCAGGGGTCCGTGGCCT
>FR890953.1:0-2569 GCA_000436875.1 Oscillibacter sp. CAG:155
CCGCTGCGCCGGCCTGTTGGTCTGCGTCCGCGCCTTCCTCTGCGCCAGCAACGCCGGGGGCGGGTTGGTCCTGCTGTTCCTCAGCGCCAGGGGCGGCGGGCTCCTGGTCTCTTTCGCCTTCTCCGGGGGCGGGACCGGCGGCCTCCCGCTCGTTTTCGCCTTCCCCGGCGGGGGCATCCTGCGCCGTCTCCGCCGGGACCCCGAATACCTCCTGATATTCGTCCATCATGTTCTCCTTTCCTCTGTGGGCTTACTTGCTCTTCTTTCCGCCCCGGCCGGTGGTACCGCCGCCGCTGCGCAGGTCGGTTCCCGTAATGCGGTTCGTTCCTTTCTTGCCCGCACCGGGGCCGTTGGGTGCGGTCACATCCAGGGTACCGCCGCTCTTGATGCGGCCGATGTAGCCTCTTTCTTTCATGCTTGCGCCTCCTTTCCCGTGTTTTGAACATCGCCGTCTCCGGCGCTGTCAGCCTTTATCGAACAATCGTTCTCCAACGATGCGGCCGTGGTCCTCACACCGCTTGTTGCGGCACCGGAACGTCAGCACCCGGGCGGTTTTCCCGTCCCGTTTCTCCTCCCGGACGGACATCACCGCCGCCTCCGTGGCGCATCTGGGGCATCTCACAGCGGCATTCCCCCTTCCGGCAGGGCGCTGGTATCCATGGCCGCCTGGAGCACAGCGGGGTCCTCGCCGGTCCCGCTTCCCGGCTGTGCGGCGCCTGCCTGTGCCATCCCGGCCTGCTGGGCTGCCGCCTCCTCCTGGGCCTGCTTCTGCCGCTGCAGTTCCGCCTTGATGGTCCCCGCCATGGGGTAGTGGAGCTGCTCCATCATGGACCAGTACAAAATGAGACTGTCCAGACTGGTGGGGTCCCCGAAGGCCCTCTCGGACCGCTGGGAGCGCATCTCCTGCCACATCTGCTCCCGGTTGGAGGCCAGGGGCGCCGACGTATCGCAGGAGAACAGGAAGTTGTCGTTCCAGTACGGCTGTCCGTCCGCATCCACCCGCAGAAAGTCCCAGCGGTTGAAGGTGCGGTATTCCCGCTGGCCCTGGGCGTTGTAGGTGACGATGGGCCGGGGTTCGTCGGCGTATGCCAGCTTCCACTTGAACAAGCGTTCGAACAGGCGCTGATACAGATCATTTTTCATGATCCGCTTGCTCTCCAGCCGTCCCGCCGCCTGGGCCGCCGAAAACTGCTTGGCGACGGCGGAGGTTGCAGTGGAGTCCTTGCGCCCCTGGAAGGAGTCGGTGATGCCGATCATATTCCGGGCCTCCTCGTAGATCTCCGCCCGGTACCTGAGGTCCGCAGAGATGTCCACCTGGGTGTTGTAGGTGCGGATCATGTCCAGCTGCTGGGGCGACTTCACGGAGAGCACCCGGCCGTCCTGGTCGGTAAACTCGAATTTCAGATCCTCCGGCTTGGTGGTAAAGCTGCCGCCGCTCATGACCTTGGTGGAGAGCTTGCCGCTGACCTTGCTCATCTCGTTCTGCTGTCCGGCAATGGCGTCGGCGTCGGAGCCGCCCAGCAGCTGCCCAGCCATGGATACGTTTTTGCGCATCACGATGGGGTACATTCCCGGCGTATAGCAGGGAATCCGCCGGGGCCGCCTTCGGACGGGTCTTGCCACCACCGCCGCAGGAAGGCCTTCCATGCCCGGCAGAGATCCGGCACCGCTGCTCAGGACGTCCAGGATCTCCGGCGGTGCCGTCTCATCAGGCACCGGCAGGCCGTATTCGTCCGTCTCCTCCTCCCAGGCGGAAAGCACAGTGCCGTCAAAGAGCGTCAGATCCTCCGTCAGCTCCTCATACGCCTGCACCTCGTCCCGGAACTCTGTCCCGTCGCAGTGCATGCACTTGACGCCGTTTCCCTCCGCGCCGCAGCGGGTGCAGATCTTCTTCCGGCGGGCCTGGCAGTCCTCCAGGTCCTCCAGCTCCGTGTCCCGCACAAAGCTGTACCGGCCGATGCCGCCCCGGCGGTTGCGGTAAAATACCAGGTACTGCGTCACAATGCCGTCCGGCAGTGCGCCGTCCACTTCCGACCGGGCCTCCCGGTCCTCCTCGTCCTCCTCCCGGACGTCCACGCCGTACCGGCGGAGGATGTACTGCCAGGTGCGGGGGATCTTGAGGCAGAAGTGCTCCATCTCGTCGATGTCGTAAACGCCTGCCTGGGGAACGAACTGCCGGGGGTGGATCTCCCGCACGGTAGAATCCCCCAGCGTGGTGTGGGTGCAGACGGTCTGATCCCAGTCCACCCACAGAAAGTCCGCGCCGTGGGTGGGGGTCACCCGCTCCTGCAGGTCGTTGATGACCTCCATGGGCAGCCGGTCCAGCTCGTTTCGGAGCATGTCCTCAATGATCCGGGCCAGATCCTCATCCTCCCGGTAAAGGGCCGTCACCTTGGGCTGGGGGATGTTGGAGTCCACCTCCGTCTCGATGATCTCCTGGACCAGGTTCCGCTTGTAGCTGGTCTGCCGGGCCGCCGTGGTCCCGTCCGGGGCGGTGATGTCGGCAGTGCCCCGCAGCAGCTGTTCCTGGCGTGTCATGGCGTCCCGGTAGTCCCGGACCTCAGCCTTC
>FR890953.1:2598-9317 GCA_000436875.1 Oscillibacter sp. CAG:155
AGGAGTCACGCAGAGGTTGCTTCTTGTATTCAGAGCTTCGTGGGGCGGATGCCCGCCGCCGTTCCGTTGAGATCCCGGAGATACTCCCGGACAAACTGCCGTTCCCGGGGCCGGAGTTTGCGCCCCAGCTCCTCCGCCGCGTTTCTCTGTTCCTCCACCGCGCCTCACCGCCTCTCCTTTCGTCAGAAACTACCCTACCACAGGGGGACCTCCTGTTATCACGGATTTTAAAAACCGCCAACCCATTGACGCCCAATGGATTGGCGGTCACTTTCACGAGTGAAAGTTATATGAACAATTTGTGAACAAGCGTCATAGACAGTCCCTACCATGCCTCGTAAAACTGCCGCCGCAAATCGTAGAGCACATTCTCGCTGACGTGGTGGCGCAGGGCGATGGCCGCAAGGCTGCTTTTCGTGCACATGACCTCCCGCAGGGCAGCACCGTAAGCGCCTCCGCACTCCCGGCAGAGGCGCTGGATCTTGTTTTGTACGTGCTTGGGCTGATCCCGCCAGGTCAGGCAGGTGTAGCGGATCAGCCCCTGCTGTTCCTCCGGCAAAGAGACGCCGCGCAGCTTTTTAAAGCCCACCTCCGCCGCCTCCTTCTTCGCCGGCCATGGCCAGGGCCATCTCCTTGTGGCCGCCGATTTTTTCCCGGGGATCTTTTGCCCTGGGGATGTAGCGCACGAAGTTTTGTCCCTTCTCCGGGTCGTATCGGGTCCCGGGCAGCTCCACCGCCCCGGCGGGAATCCGCAGCTGGCCGCCACTGGTGACCACCTCCCGGCGGATGATGGGCTTTTTCATATTCCGGGAGCATGTCCACTTTTTTTCGTCCGGCACGCCCCGGCTCTGGTTGACGATGTAATCCGCCAGGGGCTTGTAGTCCGCCTGATGGCGCAGGAACTGCACGTCCACACACCCCAGGCCCCAGATGGCGTCTACGGGCTCCGTGCCCAGATAGAGCTGCTTATCCCGCAGGGAAAAGGCGTCGCCGCTGATGACGATATGTACATGGGGCCGCACCAGTTGCCCGGTCTCCCCGTCGATCTCCGAGGGCGCCAGTACCCACCGGGTCACAAGGCCCATTTTCCGAAGGCGGTACACCATGCGGTCAATGAACTTCTTCCCGGCGGCCTTGGCTCCCTCATAGGTCCCGCCGATCTCCTCCAGGCCCCGGGGGTCAAACTTGGCGGTGAGCCACAGATCCCCTGGAGCGAAGTTGCAGTTGAGCACCCGGGCCAGGGCCAGCTTGGCGTATTCCCGGTTCCCCACGATCTTCTTCTCGCTGCTGTTGCCCCGGATTCTTCCGCTGCGCTTGGACGGCCTGCGGGTGATCCTGGTCTTGCGCCGCTCCACTACCGAACCGGAAATGATCTTTGTCACCATGTACAGTCCCTCCTGTCCCTGTGTCTCTCTTGCCATGTTGTCTCTCCCCTCCCGCGCGATAAAAGCAGAAGTACCCGCGCGCCCCTCCGCGCAAGGCCCCTTGTCTTTTCTTGCGTCCTCTTTCGAATCCCCCCTGCCGGAATGTCTGAGCCCTATATCTTCTACCGCGTAAATCTGCTTCCCCGCAAACTTAGGCGTTTAAGAGCCCCGGCAGATACGCGCGTGGGCGTATTGCAAAGTTAGGACGTCATATGCAACTTACATTTGGTGGATTTTGGTGTATATTTAGATAAAAAGTTTTTTGGAGGTGTCCAATGTTCAAAAACAGAAAAATTCCGCATTGGATCTTTTTGTACGTAGTGGCCATTCTTCTTGTGGCAGGCGCCGTCAATGTACTGATGTATCTTGCTGTCCCGACTCTTCCAGACCTAAACGCCCCCTCATGGCTTGGCTTCTGGGGCAGCTATCTGGGCGGTGCTATCGGCTGTCTGCCCGCTCTGGCAGCCCTGTATGATAACCGCCGGGAAGCACGCAGGCAGCACGAAGAAAGTGAAAAGAGCCGTCGTCTCGCTGCTTTGCCTGTAATGGCCTGTGAAGATAATTCCTCATCTTTTTCACTTTCTGAAGTTGATTCTCTTTCGTCACTGACTGCTATGGTCTTTCTAGATTCAGTGGTAGGATTGCATGGCAGTTTTAACCACCCTGATCCGAACCAATATCGAGAGAAATTAAAACAGCTCGACGATTCTTACCCTGGAGTTATCTTTTTCGATATTCATAATATAGGGGCAGGTCCTGCTTTAAATGTTACGTTGGCCTGTTCAAACATCCTACAAACTAAGCCACTTCTATTAAAGAACATTGGTACCAATGAAACTCGGTCCCTTCTCTTGTGCGTTCAAATTCCACCCAGATCAGACAACAACTATCAAATTGACTTCAACTTTGAGATCACATTTAATGATATTTTTGGAAATACATACGTTCAAAAGTTGAATTTAAACTGCACAAAAGAGCAACACTCTCTTTCCACAATCTCCATTCCAAATTTATGCTAATTTCACATTTTGTACTAACATACCGGGCTCCGCCGGAGGTCACATCCATGGCCCCCGGCGCAGCCCGGCGGCCACGCATTCATTGTCTCTCTTATTTTTTTGAAGGCCCGACGGGCCTTTTCTTTTTACCTGTTTCCGCTGCCCCAGAGTTTCCGCAGCTGCCGCTTTCCGACCTCATCCGCCGCGCGGTAGTCCTCCCACATGTCCGCCGTCCAGTGAGATGTGTCCCCAGCGTCCTCCCGTTCCATGGTCACCCGCTGCTGGGTTCTGGCAAAATAGCAGATGGCCGCCGCCATCACCAGATCGTCGTGCTCTCCTGCCTCGGCCTCCGGCCTGCGGTCCTCGTTGTAGACGAAGTGGAGCATCTGGCGCAGGGTGTTCCGGCTCACCACCAGCTCCGCCGTCTCCTCCATCACCGCGTGGAGGCCCGCCAGGATCACCGGGCGGGTCTGGGGCGTGGTCTGGAAGCCGAAGGCCTTCACGTTCTTTCTCGTGTACGTGTCAAACCGCTCCCGGACATAGAGATTGGGGTAGTTCCACTCCTCCAGCTTGCGCTCGGGGTAGGTTGAGAAGTTGGTCTCCACGGCAATGAGGGCCGCGTTGTACCACATCCCCAGGCAGTAGAGCTGCCGGGCATAGAGCAGCTCGGAGAAGGTGAATTCCAGCTCTGCTACCTGCATGCCGGTGCGGTTGTCCACCACCCAGGCAGTGAACTTGTCGCTGCCCTCTCCGGCGGTATCGCCGCCGATGACGTAGGGCACTCCCGGCTCCGGCGGCGCATAGACCCGGATGAAGCCGGTCCGCCGGTCGGAGCTCCACATCCATTCCGCCGGCGCCTCCCCGGCCGCCGGCTCCGGATAGGTAAAGGTCCCCACGTCCGCCGGCTCCGGCGCGGCGGCCAGCCGCAGCAGGATATCCTCGTTATTGAAGAACGGCGTACCGGAGAACAGAAAGGCCTCCTCCGGGGTAGAGGGGTACTCCTGCTGGAATTTCCGCTTGTCCCCGTGGCAGTTGACGGCGATGCACCACCGCCGCCAGGCCATCTGCTCCGGGTCCAGATGATAGGCCTCCATGAGGGAACGCTCCTCTTCGTCCCAGACCGTCCCCTCGGTTACCTCCATCCGGTATTTCTCCTCATGGAACCAGGCGATGAACAGCGGCACCCAGCCATTGGTCCCGGCCATCGCCCCGTCCCACAGGTCCTTGAACTCGTTGTAGCCGTTGGCGGTGGACTCAATGACCACCAGGGTGTTCAGCTCCGCCGGCACCGCCTGCATCACGCCGTCCAGGATCTCATTTTTGTTTCCCTTCCAGAAGGCGAACTCCGAGAGATGGACGTTGTTGAGGGTCTCGCTTCGGCCCATGCCGTCGTTGGCGGTGACGCAGCGGATGGAGGACATGAGCCCCGGCCTGCGCCGCTTCTCCGCCGGGTCCCGGGTGGGATTCTCGAACACCAGTTCCTTGGCGTTGGAGTGCTTGCACATGGGCTGGAGCTTGCGGGGCAAGTAGTCGAAAAACAGCTTGTTCATCCGAAAGAGCTTGGTGGTGGAGTCGTCCCGGTGGGCCACGATCAGGGTCTGCGCCAGTCTCCGGGTGGCGCTGTCCTGAAACATCATCCCCTCGGTGATGGTGGAAAGGCCCAGCTGCCGGGCCTTGAGGATTAGGATGCGGGGTGGCCTGCCTGCCTCCCGCTCCCGTTTCACCGCGTCCAGCAGCATCTGCTGGGCAGGCTTGGGCCGCAGGGCGGTAATCTTTCCCTCCTTGGTCCGGATCTTCAAAAACTTCGGGATGTATACCTCCGGGTCCCGCAGATCTTTTTCCAGTCCCATGGTTTACCCTCTTCTCTCCATCAGTGCTTCCACCGTCGGAAAGTTCTGCACCGTCTCCACGTTACGCTCCCTGGTGCGCAGCTGCACCAGCATGGCCCCTTTCCAGGCCCGTCCGCCCTCCAGCGTCCTGGCAGACTCCATCCGTCCGTTCAGTGTTTTTCGGATCTCGATCTCCTCCCGTGCCGCCATGGCGGTCCTCAGCCGTGCCATGTCTTTCCCGTCCAGGATTCTGATCCGGTCCCATTCCCCGTTCACTTCGGTCTCCCCTTCATACGTACTCCTTTCTGTCCGCAGCTCCGTGCGGCATTTTGCCGTTGCTTTTTGTCAAATGTGAGGGTATATTAAATGCATCAAGAACTTACAGAAATTGGGTGATTCTCATGACGGATACTGTGTGGGGCGCAATCATTGGCGCCGCCGCGGCTCTGATCGGCGTGTTCTCCGGCGCCCCGATCGCAAATTGGCAGGAAACAAAACAGTTCAAGCGTACCCAGCAGGCCGCCGCATATGAAGAGGCCCAGCGTTTTCTCTATATAAACGGCAGTTCTGCGTCAGCGCTTTATTCCAGCCAGGAATATCTCCATCTGCTGGAAGCTGCGGCAGTCAAGATGGCTCTTTACGCTTCGGATGAGGCAAATGCCCTGTTTGACACGATCATTGATCTCACTCTGGATAAATCCGGAGAGCTGTCTGACGAGGACCGAAGCAAAAAGCTTGACGAGCTCTTCAGCAAACTGCAAAAGCAGATGCGAAAAGACCTTGGGGCAAAATGACCGTTCCAAAAGCAGCCGCCTGCAAGCGGCTGCTTTTCTTCTTCCTGCGGGTATCCTTATGGTTTCCGTTTCTGCATTCCCTGCTGATAATTGGGCGGCAGCCCCATCCGTTTTCTCCAGTTGCCCACCGCCTTGGAGGTACACCCCAATTCCCGGCTGATGGCTCCGTCCGATTCCCCCTGGCGGTACAGCACGCCTGCCTTTTCCCAGTCATAGATCATCCGTCTGCTCCCGGCTTCTTTTGGAGGGGCAGCTGCGCCCTCCTTCGCCTCTTTTCCGGTCCAGGCAGCTTTTGGAGAGGTCCGCACCGCAGGCGGCAATATATCCTCCTCTGCCGCCGACAGGCGGGCCCCCTCCCGAAACCGGCGGCATCTTGCCGCCGGGACGGCCCGTCTGGTATGCCCGGTGATGGCATAATAGTCACACTGGTATCCGGCATGGGGCCTGGCACGGTACATGCATCGCTCACACTTCACGCTTCGTCTGCCTCCTCCTTGCTGATCCGCTCAAACTCAATCACCCACACCCAAGGGTTAGTCTCCCAGCCATAGGTAGGAAGGTCTGCAGGCTTAATTGTGCTGTCCCAAGTCTGATGCCACCGGCCCCAGGTTTTCTCGTAAGTACCCGCCTCCGTAATTCCCTCCATGAGTACGTCTCCCAGAACCATGTCCTGTAAACGCTCCACCCTCACGCAAGTTACCCGCAGGAAGATCCGAGCGGCCTCTCGGGGCATATTCTCGTTCGGTCTCCAGCCCGGCTTTCTCTGAGCCCGGCGCATCATGTTATACCGTTTGGCATCGAAACTGATGTCCATGTATGCATCGTCCTTGTACTGGACGCGCCCGCTGCCAGGAATATTCGAGAGATAGTCCACGCGGAAGGTTTCCCGTACCCACAGGATGTCGCCGGGCTGGAATGGCGGGCGGACAACCTTTTCTGTCCCCTGGATGGCAAAGTACCCAGGATAGCAGCTGTCCTTAGTCATGGGAACCGGTCTTCCATCCGGCTGCGGCTTCATCACCCGCCGAGTAACGGTCTTTCTTCCCTCCAGAATGGCCTTCACCATCTCCGTGTTGAATAAAATTGGTTTCATCATTCACCTCCATAGCAGCTCATGTTCACATCAAAAACTTCTTCCAGTCTACCTGCACCGCGTGAAGAGGCAGCACCGGGTCAAACATCCGGTCCAGTTCCTCCGTGCGCACAGGTTCCAGCGGGCCGCCGTAGTCCTTTCCGTAGGAAATGTAGAACGCCCACCCGTCCTCCTGCAGCGTCAGGCCGGTCAGGTGGCCCACGGCCTTGGTGTCCATCCCCAACGCAGAGAGCGGGTATCCGGGGATCACAATGGCATCCGGCACCTCAAAGGAGATCCGTACCCCCTCTTCCGTGTCCTCCGGATTAAAAAACGCAGAGTTTTCCAGCCGGTTTTCCGGGTCCCGTTTCCCGCAAAGGGTAGTCCCCGGAAACCGGCTGGAGTCCCAATAGAAGAAGGACAGCCCCGTCAGGGCAAACCTCCCTTTGGAATAGGGCTTTTCACAGTGAAACCGCTGCCCCAGGCGGCACGGCGCTTCGATCTTCATTCCCCCGCCGCCTGTTCGATGGCCTGGGCCAGTGCCCGGAGGGCTGCCCGCATCTTTTGCTGGTTCTCTGCGCTTTCCTTCCTCACGGCGTCCG
>FR890953.1:9396-13047 GCA_000436875.1 Oscillibacter sp. CAG:155
GAACCGCCACCATATTTTCTTTGGCGCTGCCCTGGCCCAGCCGGTCGGCGTCCGACGCCTTTTTCTCCGCCTTTTTGGCCGCCAGCTCCGCTTCCTGCGTCCGGATATTGGCCTCCCGGGCCTGCGCCTGGGCCGTCTTGAGCTCCTCCCGGAGCTTCTTCACGTTTTCCCGGGCCTTCTGCTCCGCTTCCTCCAGCTCCCGCCGGTGGGCCTTGGCGGCTGCCTGCTTGGCTTCCTTTGCTCCTTCCGCCCGGGCGGCCGCCAACTGCTCCGGAGAGGCATCCCGTGTCTCCACAGCCACCTCCACCGGGCGGCTGCGCAGGGCCTGGAGCTCCTCCTCCGCCGCCTGCAGCTGTCGGGCCTTTTCCTCCTCGGCCTCCCTGGCTCGCTGCTGCAGCTCCTTGAGCTGGCACATGTCCGCTTCCATCTTGGCCCGGCTCTCTTCTGCGGACCTGGCCCGGGCATCCGCCTTCTGTGCTTCCCGGAGGGCCCGGTCCCGTTCCTCGATAGCGGCTTTCAGCTCCTTGGCCGTCATCTCCGGCACCGTCTTTTCCACCCCGTCCACGGTGTGGGGCTCAGACACGAAGTTCGCCCGTTCCGATTCCGGCAAAGCCAACAGCGCCAATGCTTTGGAGGCTCCCAAATCCGCAATCTCTGCGGATTTGGAATACTCCCGGGCAAGACGCATAAAGTTCTGGGCAGACCGCTCCGAAAGGTCCACCCGATCCCGCAGCCAGGGCAGCCACTCCCCGTGGCCCAGTTGGGCCTTGGCCTCCAGCAGTCGCTTCCCGATCTCGATGATGGCGCCTCCAGCCTGGCGCTTGTAAAAGAGGATCTCCTCGGTGATGATGTCCAGAGGCTTGTCCTCCGCGGGCGGCTGCCCGTTCATTCCGAAGTCCCGGGCCAGGATGGCCCCCTCTCCGTCGTCCGGCTCCCCGTTTTCCCAGGGCCTCTCTCCGATGCCCAGTTCCGCCGCCAGGGCCTTTGCTTGTTCCATGCTCATGCCGCACCTTTTCCTTTCTTCTTTTGTTGTCTCATGGGTCGGATGTGCTCCAGCCAGGCCGCTTCAAAGGCCTCCACCGCCTTTGTCCGATTGCAGTTGCACTTCCCCCGGTTCTGAAGCACTGTGAAGTCATCCAGCTTTAACTCCAAGGTATACCAAGGCTTGTCCGGCTCCGTTGCCCGTCGGATGAAGAAGATAGCTGCGTTCCCGCCTGCGTGCTTTTCCTTGTAGGTGGCCACGCAGTGGTGCAGGGTCTTCCCCTCCGTGTCCAGCTCCTCCGGTGCGGCGCAGGGCCGGATCAGGATGCCCTCATGATTCCAGGCCAGCGGTGCCAGAACGTTCAGACGGGCCGCAAAGGCGTCCCGGAGCCTGCGGTTTTTCTCCGCCAGGTCTTTAGCCCTCCGGGCCTCCTCCCGCACCCGCCGTTCCTCTGCCACCCGATCATGGGCACGCATCAGAGCCTTGGGAAAGCGGACGTGCTCGTCTGTCAGGTCATAGCCCTCTCCCCGGGCAATGCGCCAGTAATCCTCCAGGATGCTGCCGTCCGCCCGCTTGTCCAGCGCACGCTGTCGCTGCAGATAGCGCACCGCCCGCATCAAGGGTGCTTTTTCCTTCTCCACGATCCGCTGGCACCAATGAATCCCGGCGGCTTCGCACTCTTCCAGGTCCTCCGGCAAGCGTAGCTTGACGCCCTTTTCCCGGCACAGCCGGTAAAAGGACAGCTCCTCCGTCGTCCAGTGCATCTCCCGGCAGAAGCGGAACTCCTGGCCGGTGAGGCCCAGCATCCTGGCCGGGCGGCGTTCCTTCCAGCAGACCTCCGGCAGCTTTGGGATTCCCTTGGCCCGCTCATAGCTGTACCGGTAGCTCTCCGCCCGGATCATCTCCCCCACCAAGGCCCCGCAGCCCTGGACGACCAGATTCTCAAGATTCCGGTGACGCTGCCAGAGCCGGAGATACGTCACCGGATACGGCTCCTCTGCCGCCTTCATGTAAAGGTCCAGTTTGCTGTTCTCCGCCGTGGAGCCCACCAGGAGCTCCGGGTCCCAGGGATAGATCAGATCCGCCTCTCCCCAGTTGTCCAGGCAGATTTTGCGCTGCTCCCAATGGCCGAAAAAGCTGATGGCAGAGAGGCACTTGAGATAGCCCATCAGCCGCACCACCTTGTGCTCCTCTACCACATAGGCCTCGTACTGCCGGCAGGAAATGCTCTCTCTTCCCTCGCAGAAGATGTACTTCCCCACGCACCAGCCCACCAGGGCCAGCTTGTCCCCTATGCGGGTGATGGTCAGGGGCCAGTATTCTTTTCCCCAGTGTCCGCCTCGGCCCCGGCCGATGTGCAGGGCTTCCGCCTCGCAGCCGCACATGGGGCAGCGGACGTGATTCCCGTCCGATACGGGATGCCCGCTGCCCGGGTCGAAATAGCCGAAGGTATGCCCGGGGTTGGGGATTCTCTCGGCGTACATGGTCTCGCCGCAGGCGGAGCACCGCAGCTCCGCCATCCGTTTCCGCTGCCCGGTGAGGGGATCACACACCCAGGTGGCCTTGTACCAGATCACATGCTCCCGGAGCTTTCCCTGCCCCTGGAGCCAGGGGATCAGCCCCTCCGGCGGCTCCTGGGGCAGCTCCACCGCGTAATCGTGCTGTTCCATGCCGTCACCTCACAGAAAGTCCGCCAGATCCACCGAAACCGCGCCGCTCCCGGAGGGCTTGTCCGTTTGCGGGTCCGGCAGGCCGTAGAACTTCCGCAGGATCTCCTCCGCCTCCAGCGGCGTCACACAGGCAAAATTCCCGGTCTTGTGCTTATCCGCAAAGGCCTTGATCTGCTGTTCTGCCTGGACGATCCCCATCTCCGGGTTGTGCAGGTCCTGGGCGATCAGCTCCGCGCTCTCCGGCTCCCGTCGGCAAATATCCATCAGCTGCTCTGCCACCATCCAGGGCCCGGACCGCTCTTTCACCTTGCTCTGCTGCTCCCGCAGCAGGAAAATCGCCTGTTCCGTCATATTCCTTTACACTCCTTCTGTTTCAGAGGTCAAACAACTTTTCCTTGCTGGTATGCCCGCCGCAGCAGGTGCCGCATCCGCTCTTCCTCCTGCCGGGAGGCCTGCGCACAGATTCCGCACATGGGCGGCGGGCCGAAGTAGGTCTTTCCGCACCGGCAGCAGATATTCCGGGGCGCGCCTTCGACCCGCTTTTTCTCTTCGCAGCGTGCGGCCACGGTTCGCCAGGGCACACCCCAGAACCGGGCAGCCTCCACCGTGGCAAGCTCCCAGCTTTCCGCCACCACCCATGCGTCTGTGTGGCCCTCGCAGCCGATTTCCCAGAGAATGTCCCGCTTGTGCGTTGCCATGGTCCTCACCGTCCTTTCCCGTGCCCCCGCTGTTTCCATTTTCGGAAACGGACTCTGCTCTCAAAGATGTAATCCCGCTGGACCGCCTGCTCCAACCGCCCCGCCGCGCTCTGGCTCCGCTGTTTCTGCCGGCCGTTCTGCCAGTCTCCCCACGCCGGGCAGATCCAGCTCCCGTCCTCCCGCCGCCCATGGCACCGAGGAGAGCGGTCCGGGCAATCCCGCCCGCAGGGCGGCCGCATGGTCATGACCAGTCCTCCGTCTCAAAAACCGCCTCATACAGCACTTGGTGTGCCGGCTGGCC
>FR890954.1:0-6861 GCA_000436875.1 Oscillibacter sp. CAG:155
CAGCCAGCTGGCTGCGGGGCCTCTTTAAGATTACAGAATGGGGATTACTGAATGGAGATCTGACGGCTGGCGGGAGCCTGGGCTTCCTTCTTGGGCATCTTCAGCTCCAGAACGCCGCCTTCGTAGCTGGCGGAAATCTCGTCAGCCCGGATGCCGGAAACATCAAAGCTACGGCTGTAGGAACCGTAGGAGCGCTCACAGCAGACGTACTTGTCTTTCTTGTTGGTGTCCTCATGCTCGGAGTGACGCTCGGCCTGGATGGTCAGGGTGTCGCCGTCCAGATTCAGGTGGATGTCCTCCTTCTTGAAGCCGGGCAGATCGGCCTTGAGCAGGTAATGGTTGCCTTCATCCGTGATATCGGTCTTGAATTCCGCCAGATCCGCATTGGAGAAGAAGTTGTTGTTGAACAGCCGCTTTTCCATTTCCTCCATTTCAGAGAAGGGGTTCCAGACATTAATAGAATTTCTGCGATAAGGTCTCAGTTCAAACATGATCAATTCCTCCTAAAAAATTACCACATGATCCGGAATTGATTCGGCGGTTATGGATCATCAGGATGCCGCCGGATGGGAACAGGTGCTGCTTGAAAAGCTCCTGTTCGTTTTTACAAGTATTATGATAGAGACCAAAATCGGAAATTGTGTGACAGGAAAATGAACGAATTGTAAACATTAGCACTCCACGTGCCGGAGTGCTAATGCTTGGAAGATTCCATTTATACGTAGCTCTGGCTGGTGACGTCGAACACGCCACGGGTGGTGATCCGCAGGGAGGGAATCACCGGCAGTGCCATGAAGCTCAGCGTCATGAAGGGATCAATGCCCCGGCCCACGCCCAGAGCGAAGGCCTTTTCCTTGGCGGCCTCCAGTTTTTCGTTGACGGTGATCAGCGGTTCCTCACTCATGATGCCGGCAATGGGCAGGGGGACTTCCGCCTGGACAGCGCCGTCGTCCCAGACCACGATGCCGCCGCCCAGTTCCACCACCCGGTTGGCCGCCGCGGCCATGTCGGCTTCGCTGGTGCCCACCACGATGATGTTGTGGGAGTCGTGGGAGATAGAGGTGGCCACGGCGCCGGACTTGAGGCCGTAGCCCTGCAGGAAGCCGATGCCGATGTGGTGGGTGTTCTTGTGGCGCTCCACCACGGCGATCTTCAATACGTCGTACTCCACGTCGATCCGGTCGGAATATCCGGCGTCCACGGTGGTGATCTCGCCGTTCACCATGCCGATGATGCCCCGGGGACGAGCTTCCGTGAAGTCCTCCGCCGTCAGGCGGTCCACATGGAAGGTATTGTGGGCCCGCTCCGTCAGATAAGGTTCAATGGCAGGGGCGGGGAAGTCCCGGACCTGGCCGTGGTCCACCATCAGCTCGCCCCGCTTGTAGACCTGCTGAATCTCAAAGGACTGGAAGTTGTCGATGATGACAAAATCGCCCAGATAGCCAGGGGCGATGGCGCCCCGGTTGTTCAGCAGGAAATACCGGGCGGCGTTATGGCAGGCCACCTTCACGGCGGTGATGGGGTCGGCGCCCAGAGCGATGGCCCGCTTGACAATGTAGTCGATGTGGCCCTTTTCCAGCAGATCGTTGGGGTGCTTATCGTCGGTGCAGAACATGCACCGCTCGGAATATTTGTCGCACAGCAGCGGTGCCAGCGCGTCCAGATTCCGGGCGGCGGTGCCCTCACGGATCATGATGAACTGTCCCCGCTCCAGCTTGGCGATGGCGTCATTCAAGTCATGGCACTCATGGTCGGAGTAGACGCCGGCGGCGATGTAGGCATTGAGGTCGTTGCCCACCAGATCGGGGGCGTGGCCGTCGATTTTTTTGTGGTGCGCCTGGGCTGCCACGATCTTTTCCACGCACTGGTCGTCTCCGGCGATGGTGCCCACAAAGTTCATCATTTCCGCCAGACCCTGTACCCGGGGGTGGTCGTAGAAGGAGTCGATGGCCCGGTAGTCCAGCACGGCACCGGATTCATCCAGCGGTGTGGCCGGTACGCAGGAGGGCAGCATGAACCGCACATCCACCGGCAGTCCCTCCGTGGCCTGGAGCATGTACTCGATGCCGTCGGTGCCCATGACGTTGGCAATCTCATGAGGGTCTGTCACCACGGTGGTGGTGCCGTGGGGCAAAACGGCCCGGACAAATTCCTTGGGGGTGACCAGGGAACTTTCCAGATGGATGTGGGCGTCCAGAAAACCGGGCAGGACGATCTTGCCGGTCATGTCTACTTCCTGGGTGCCGCTGTACTGCCCCATGCCTACAATCAAACCCTCCGCCACAGCGATGTCGGCGGTGCACAGTTCATTGGAGAACACATTCACATAGGTGGCATTTTTCAAAACCAGGTCCGCAGGCTCCCGGCCGGCGGCCGCGTTGATGATGCGCCGCTTTTTCAGCAGCTTCCGGTTGATCTTTCCAGCATAGCTCTCAGACATAGAACGCGCCTCCTCTATGAATTTTTGAATATTCAATCTGCTTATTGCAATTATAAATGATAATAATATCATTTTATGTTGGAAAAAGTATACGACAAAAAGCTGCGCTTGTCTACCAAAAGATGTGAAATTTATCAAAATGCGCCGCTGACAGAGACAGCCGGAGAAAAATGCAAAAGCAGCCAGCCAGTGCAGGGAGGCTCCTGCGCCGGCTCGCTGCTTTTGAAAATTGAAAAATCAGGATGTTTCCCGGAAATGGATTTCCAGGAAGTACATGTCTTTTGCCAGGTCCAGGGAGACGGAACCCGGCCCGTCCTCCAGACTGCTTCCCAGATCCTGACCGAGAATTTCCACACCGTCTGCATGGACGATGGCGGTGGTTTGCCCGGTGAAATCCAGGGCGGAACCGGCGGTGGTCAGCAAGTCAAAGCCCTGGAGCCCCTCCCGGCCGGTGCCGGAGCCGCCAAAGTCGTAGCTGGGTTCTTTCCAGAAGGTAACGGAGAGCTCTGTACTGCTCCCGGCTGGGACGGCTACCGGCACCGCCAGATACAATACCCGGTCCATAAACAGTGCCTCGCCCAGCAGGTCATCCAGCCGGCCGTCGCTGTAGCGGTCCGTGGGATTGCTGGAAAGAGGGCCATACACGGTCAGCAGCTCTGCGGCTGCCTTCTCATAGAGGGAGAGAAGCTGTGGCCACGGGGATCGATCTTCGAGCTGCGCAAGTTCTGTCCGGCATAGTTCCGCCAGTACGGTGTTCAACGTGGTCTCCTCCCGGGTGACGGTGCAGGAAACACCGTCGATGGGGGTTTCACAGGCGCCGGTGGCATAGCCCTGAAGGGTGTAGCCGCTGAGGTCTTCTCCCAGAACGACCAGGAGCTTTTGCTCTGATTCCTTCTGAATGCCGTCGGGGACGAAGTAATCATATTGCCGCCACCCGGTTTCCGGGTCCCGGGTCAGGCCGTTGAAGCCATAGCTGAGGATGACGGTGGAACCTTCGTCGATGGTGAATTCCACCGCCTGGGTGGCGGCCTGGTAGGTCTCATGGGGAGCAGAGAAATGGGAGAAGCGGTACACCGTCACCGGTGT
Source organism: Oscillibacter sp. CAG:155 (assembly GCA_000436875.1). Classification (GTDB taxonomy): domain Bacteria; phylum Bacillota; class Clostridia; order Oscillospirales; family Oscillospiraceae; genus Oscillibacter. The sequence continues at coordinate 3,527 of FR890954.1, forward strand.
GTTCAATTCCGGACCGCTGCCCAGGGCGTCGGCACGATACCTCTCATCCGACACCAGCGCGGCATAGTCCTCCCAGCTGTACGGCCCAGCCAGATTGTTGGTGGAGCCGTCTGCGTCATTTGCATCGCCGAAGGTCCCGGCATAGCCGCCGGCGTACAGTGCGGCCTCCGCCGTGCTGTCGTTCACCGTGATTTCAGGGGAAATGGAGCCAAGGCCCTGCAAGCTGCCGACGAGGGGGTACAGGGCGGTGACAGAGATGCCACCGTCCGTGGGATTGGTGAGGGTGTAGCGGTCTGTCACCTGTGCGCCCCACTGGCGGGGCGTGCCGTCTTCGTTGGTGCCCGGGGCGAAGTCCCAGGTGATGGACCGCTGCGCCGTGAGAAGCGAGTTATGTTCCAGCGTGGTCAGGGGCAGCACCGGCCCGGCATAGGACAAAAAATCCATCCCGAAACCGCTGTCAGCTTCATCGGCTGCGATTTCGGGAGCGGCGCCCTCGGAAGTTTTCGGTGCGCTGGAGCCCATACCCCGGAATCCGCCGGTCACCAGATAGAAAAAGCCAAACGTACACACCAGCACACAGCAGGCGGCGACACTCAGGCCCCGCAGCCAGGGTTTCCGCCGGAAGAGGGATGCTTTTTTCACGGTGGGGGCATAGGTCCATGCCTCGTCGATAAGGTCCTCGTCCAGGAGCCCCAATACCTGAAAAAGATGCCGTGCCTTCACAGAGATACCCCCTCTCGTTCCAGATAGGTCCTGAGCTTTCCACGGGTGCGGAAGAGGGAGGACTTCACCTTTCCGCTGCTGCACCCAAGGCCGGAGGCAATGGCCTCCAGGCTCTCACCATACCAGTAGCGCCGTAGGAAGATCACCCGGTTTTCCCGGGGAAGCGTGCGTAAGAAGGCGCTGATAAGATCTGCCAAGGCCTGATCTTCCAAATGCTGTTCTGTGCGGTGGGGGGCGGGAATACATTCATTCAGCTCTCCCAGCAACAGTGCTGTCTCATCGCCGCCCCGCTTCTGGGCGCGTTCCTGATTCCAGCGGTCCAGACTGAGATTTCGGGTGATGCGCCCCAGCCAGGCCCGGAATGCCGCTGGCCGGGCAGGGGGAATGGCGTTCCAGGTGCGAAAATACGTGTCGTTGACACATTCCTCCGCGTCGCCGTGACTGTGGAGGATATTCCAGGCGATGCGGCGGAGGAAGGGACCGTATTTGCCGGAGGTCTCCGCAATGGCCCGCTCCGACCGGTCCCAGTATAACTGGATGATGTCGCTGTCCTCCATGGGGACCGCCTCCTTTCCTCATTCTCTCTTCACTGACTCAGACGGGGAAAAAGAATGTGGGTTTCGGAAAATAAAAAGGTTTCCGGGGGAATTTTCCCCCGGAAACCATGGTATCAGGTTTTTACGCGCTCAGCAATCCCTGACTCACCAGGAACTCCTGGGCCACGTCGTCCACGGTGCGGCCCAGTACGTCCACCTGATAGGTCATCTCCGCCATCTGCTCGGTGGAGATCTTGCCGGTGAGCTCTTCCAAAATGCCTTCCAGTTCCGGATACTGCTCCAGAATATCATCCCGGACCACAAAGACACCGTAGTAGTCAGGGAAGAAGCTCTTGTCATCCTCCAAAACCTTGAGGCCCACCTTCCGGTTGAGGCCGTCGGTGGTGTAGACCACGGCCACGTCGAAGCTGCCGTTTTCAATGGCGGCGTACTTGAGGCCCATGTCTACGGGATTGTAGTCCTTGAAGTGCAGGCCGTAATACTCCACAAAGGGATTGTACTTCATGCTGCCTTCCAGGGTGAAGAACTCCTGCTCGGCGCCGAAGACCAGCTGGTCCGCAATGGGGATGAGGTCGCTGATGGTCTCCAGATCGTATTTCTCCGCCAGTTCCTCCGGGACACCGATGGCATAGGTGTTCTCAAAGCCCAGCTTGCCCAGCACGTGGAGATCATAGTCCTCCAGGGCCTTTTCCTTGACATAGTCGTAAATGGTCATGCCCTCTGGTACATCGGGGGTGTCCTGATGGAAGAAGGTGGTCAGCAGCGTGCCGTCGTAGGAGATCATGAGGTCACAGGTATGATCGTCGTCTTTCAGGGCGTTCCAGTTGTTTACCTGGGACATCTGGTCCTGGATGGTGACGGTCAGGTCTGTCTGATCCTCCACCAGCATCTTCACCATGTGGTGCATCAGCTGGGTCTCGGAGTAGTCGCCGTCATAGAGTAAAATGTCACCGGTAGAGCCCCTGCCATAGGGCAGCAGCAGGCAGAACGCCAGCAAAATGGCCGCAACGGGAATCCACATTTTCTTGGATCCGCCCCGGGATTTACGCATCTGCCCTTCAAACCAGCTCATGATGAGGTCCAGCACCACGGCGATGACCATGAGAACACCGGTGGCCAGGGCGATCATGCCCATGTCCGAGATGCGGATGGCCTGGGTGATGACACCGCCCAAGCCGCCGCCGCCCACGAACGCCGCGAACACGGCGGTGCCGATGGCATTGACCACGGCGATGCGGATGCCGGTAAAGACCGTAGGGAAGGCCAGCGGAAATTCCACCATGAGAATCCGGTAGGGCTTGCTCATGCCCATGCCCCGAGCCGCCTCCTTCACGCCGGGGTCCACTTCTTGAAGACCCAGGCAGGTATTGCGGACGATGGGCAGCAGGGAGTAGAGGGTGATGCCGATAATGACGGTCAGCTTGCCGGGGTCCAGCACCACCATGATGATGCCCAGCAGCGCCAGGGAGGGAATGGTCTGCAGCAGGTCCACAATCCGCAGAATCACGGGCCGGGCCCGCCGGGACACATAGGCCCAGATGCCCAGGGGCAAGCCCACGGCGATGGACAAGATGCTGGCGGCCAGCACGATGAAGAGGTGTTCAAAGATAACGTCCCAGCTCATCTGCCCACCTCCTTTTTCAGCCCTCTGGGCGTGACCTTCTTTTGCAGCACGTCGATGACGGCGCCGAAGAGAATGGCCAGGATAGCTGCCGGGATGGCGCCCAGGAGGATGAGGGTGTTGTTATTGGAGGAGGTGCCCCGATAGACGAAGTTGCCCAGGCCCCCCAGACCGATCATGGAGGCCAGTACCGCCCAGGAAACGGTGTAGATGGCCGCCATGCGGAGACCGGCCACGATGGTAGGCATGGCCAGTGGCAGTTCCACCTTCACCAGCGTCTGCAGCGAGGACATGCCGCAGCCCTTGGCGGCTTCGATGTACTTGCCCTCCACCCCCAGAATGCCGGTGTAGGTGTTTTTCAGCACCGGGAACATGGCGTATACGCTCAATGCCACAATGACGGTGGGATAGATGTTGCCCCACCAGATGAACAG
>FR890954.1:6929-26101 GCA_000436875.1 Oscillibacter sp. CAG:155
ACCGGAATAATGAAGCTGGAAAGGCGATGGGGGACCCGGGAGAGCAGGATGCCCGCCAGCAGTCCCACCACAAAGCCAATAGCCACGGACACCACCACATACGCGGTGTGCTGGCCGATGGCAGTCACCAGCTCGGCGCCGTAGTCCTGGAAGAGGGTCCGCAAAGTCTCCATCATTTGGCATCCCCCCAGAGGTTCTCCGCCACGGAGCGGGCGACGCTGGTCTTGGTGACAATGCCGGCAATGGTGTCGTCTTCATTGAGGACCACCACATAGTTGGCGCCGGAGTCCAGCAGGTAGTCAAAGCTCTCCTTGGCTTCATCTCCCACCCGGACGGTCCGGGCGGTCTGCCGCACCAGCGGTTCGATGCTGGTCAGTTCTCGGCCCCAGTGGCGGATGTCGCCGATGGAGACGGTGCCCACATACCGGCCCGTCTCATCGGTGACCAGCAGCGTATCCACGCTGCCCCGGGCCATACGCTCGGCACACTCCAGAACGCCCCGGTCCCGCTTGACGGTGAGAACGTTGGTGCGCATAAAGTGCTCCACCTTGGAAGGAGCGGAGGACTCCGGGGTGTGTTTGCCCAGGAAGTTGCGCACCAGATCGTTGGCGGGGTGCTCCAGCATCTCCTCGGGAGAGGCCATCTGGACGACCTGACCGCTCTCCATGAAAATGATGGTGTCTGCCAGCTTCAGCGCCTCGCCCATGTCGTGGCTGACAAAGACGATGGTCTTTCCCAGCTTTTGCTGAATATTCTTCACCTCGTCCTGGAGGGTTTCCCGGGTCATGGGGTCCAGGGCGGAGAAGGGCTCATCCATCAGCACAATGGGGGGAGAGGCTGCCAGTGCCCGCAGAACGCCGATCCGCTGCTGCTGGCCGCCGGAGAGCTCGGAGGGATATTTGTTGGCCTGGTTTTCCATGCCGACCATTTTCAGGAGGTTCTGGACGATGTCTGCCTGCTTTTGCTTGTCGTACTTCAAAAGCCGGGGCACCACACAGATGTTCTGGGCCACGGTCATGTTGGGGAACAGGCCGATCTGCTGGATGACGTAGCCGATGTGGCGGCGCAGTTCTACCTTGTCCTGGGAGTGGATGTCCTTGCCGTCGATGGAGATGGTGCCGGAATCAATGTCGATCAGACGGTTGATGGTTTTGAGGGTAGTGGTTTTGCCGCAGCCGGAGGGGCCGATGAGAACCACAAACTGTCCATCGGGGATGGTGAAGTTCAGGTCCTTCAAAATGGGGGTCTTGCCGTAGCTTTTGCAGACGTGTTCAAATTGAATCATTGGTACTTCACTCCTTTGCTGTGACCAGATGGTGGGCGGCCTCCGCGGCGGCGGGACTGCCCACAAGGATGATGACGTCTCCGTCATAGAGTTCTGCATAGGGACCTGGGGAGAGAATGACGGTCTGTCCCCGGCGGATGGCGATGATGGTTCCGCCGGTGGACTGCCAGAATTTCAGAGAGCCGATGCTCTTGCCGATCAGGGGAGAGTTTTTGGGTACTGGGACCTCGTAGTTGGGGAGGGGGCCCTCCGCGGCGGAAAAGGTATCCCGGCTCTTGACCAGCGCGGAGACCACATCCGTCATCCGCCGGTTGAGCTCCGTATATTTCCCCAAAAGCTCCTTGAGCTGGACTTGCAGGGCGTGAACATCCGCGTCCTCTTCGAAGGTTTCAATGTAGCGTCGGGCATTGTCGGCGGAGAGGACCACAGCGCCGCTCTGGGGCTTGACCTCTACCACCTTCATGTCCGCCAGCAGCCTGAGGGCCCGGCGGATGGTCTCCGGAGATACACTGTACTCCGACGCCATCACCGAACGGCCGTAGATACGGGTGCCCTCGGGCAGTTCCCCGCCCGCGATGCGGGAGGCCAGGTCCAGAGCAATCTGCAGATATTGCGCGGGTACAACTGCTTGCCGCATGGGCGTTCCCCCTTTTCCAGGATGAAATGATAGCCCTATTATACACTGACAACTTTAAAAAGTAAATAAGGATGCCAGTTAAAAATGTGTGAACGGATCTTTGCAAAACAGCGCATGCGGCGGGTCCGCACAGCCATTGAGCTGCGCAGGCCCGCCGCGAAGCTGGGAAAAATCCGCCGGGGTACGGTTATTGGAGCAAGAGGACTCCCGGCCCCGGAACTGAGGGTTCATGGAATGTTGTACAGGGAGGCGGCCACCTGCCAGGTTTGGGCGAAGGGCCGCATCAGATTCCAGAAACCGGCCCCCAGGAAACCGTATTCCGCAATCAGGCGCAGCTTGGCGGAAAGGCTGCGGGCATCCTCAAACCAGACCTCATGGACGGTGCCGTCGGCATCCGCATAGTGGAAGTAGGGGGCCTGTGCCGTCTCGTCGTACTGGATGGCAATGTTGTGGGAAAGGGCCAGCTGGATGGCCTGCTCATTGGAGATGGACTGAGCCTGGGTGGTGCCGCGGAGGAAGGGAAGGGGCCAGTCATAGCCGTAATTGGGGACGCCCAGCAGAATTTTTTTTGGCGGGATGGCGGTGACGGCATAGTCCAGCACCGCCCGGACATTGGGCAGCGGTGCCACTGCCATGGGCGGACCATAGGTGTAGCCCCACTCATAGGTCATCAGCAGAACCGCGTCCACCGCGGCACCAACGGCCGCATAATCATGCCCTTCATATAAAAGACCCGGCTGGTCGGCGGAGGTCTTGGGAGCCAACGCCGCCCAGAGGAAGGCGCCCTGGGACCACAGCAGCCGCCGCAGCCGGCTCAAAAAGGCGGCATAGGCATCGGCCAGCGTACCGGGCAGGTACTCAAAGTCCACATCCACACCGGCGTATCCCCGCCGGAGGACAGTTTGCTGGACTTCCAGGATCAGGCGCTTTTGCACCGATGCGTCAGTGAGGATCAGAGACCCCCGTTCCGTGTCAAACTGCCCAGTCTCGGTCAGAGAGGAGAGGTGCATCACGGGGCGGACGCCCCGCTGCCGTGCAGCGGAAAGCAGGGCGTCGTCTTCCAGAGGCAGCAGGCTGCCGTCTGACCGGATGCCATATGTAAAGGGAGTCAGTTCCGTCAGATAGGGCAGCTCCGCATCCAGCAGAGACGAGGCGATAAAGGGGTAGGCATAGCCATTGAACGAGGCGGTGCCCAGTTTATTATCAAAATAGGAGATCACCAGCGTTTCACCGGCCTGGATAGAAGTGCTTCCTCCTAAAAAGAAATTGTTCTGCCACAGAGACCGGACCGAAGTCCCGTAGCGGTCCGCAATGGCGTATAGTGTCTCACCCGGCTGGACGGCGTGGACCAGACGGGGAAAACGCACCACCAGGGTTTGTCCCACCGCCAGCGCGCCGCTGGCAGGTACAGCGTTGTCCGAAGCCAGGCGGGCCGGGTCCACACCATAGAATTCCGCAATACTGCCGACGGTTTCGCCGGCTTTCACCACATGAATGGTCATTTCACATTCCTCCCCTCATAAAAACCCTATGCACACAATCCGCAGGGCAGAACCGGACAGGCCCAAACTGGCATGCGGAATCCGGGGCCTGCGCTCTGCGAAATGATGGAAACATGTGGGTATCTGCAGAAAAAATACTTGCCTTTTTACGGGGAGTCCTGTACCATGGTACTGAGATCATACGATTTGTACTGACCGATATGCAAAAGCGGCATGAAGCCGGACCGGACGCAGGGAGCGTGTGCTGTGAATATCAAGAAATATGAGGCATTTATCCGGGCCGTGGAGCTGGGGAGCCTTTCCAAAGCGGCGGAAGAGCTGGGCTATACCCAGTCGGGGATCAGCCATATGATGCAGTCGCTGGAGGAAGAGGTGGGGTTTCCCCTGCTGGTGCGTACCCCTTCCGGTATTGTGCCCAACGCGGAAGGGGAGATGCTGCTGCCTGCGATCCGGCGGCTGCTGAGCACCAATGATGCCCTGGCACAGACCATCGCAAAAATCAAAGGTGCAGACACCGGAAAGGTCCGCGTGATCGCCTTTCCCAGCGTGGCGGCATACTGGCTGCCTGCGATTGCAGGCAGATTTCAGCGGGATTACCCGCAGGTGGAGGTCGTGATCCGGGAGGGGGACGAGGATACCGTTGCCGGAGCGATGGAGGCCCATGAGGCGGATTTTTGCATCGATGCGGGGGGTACGGCCCGTACATTGGAGTGGATGCCGCTTTGCCGGGACCGCCTGATGGCGGTTTTCTCCCAGGGGCACCAGCTGGCCGGAGAACCGGCTGTCACGCTGGAAATGCTGCGGGGAGAACGGCTGCTCCTGCCGCAAAAAGGCTATGGATGCGAGGCTCATCCGGTTCTGGAACGGATTCCTGAAGAATCCGAAGTCCGGTTCATTACCTGCTCGGAATATGTTGCCCTCTCCATGGTGGCGGCCGGACTGGGGGTCTCCGTCCTGCCGGAGCTGCTGCTGCGGCATTATCAGGCCGGGACGGTGTCCGTTCCACTGAAACCGGCGCAGTACCGGACGCTCGGAATTGGGGTTCCCCGCCAGGCTGCCGCGTCTCCCGCGGTTCAAAACTTTATGGGATATGTCCGGGCTTATGTGGAAAAGACGGGTCAAAACGGCGCGATGCCTGCCCTGGCGGCAGACACCAGGGAGAGCTGACGATCCCAAATGGATGAATTTTACAGAGATTGTTGGAATGTGGGGCCTGGGCCTGTTGACAGGAGGAAACCAACCCTATAATATAAATGTAATGTAAAGAACTCGTTTGTTATTTTATAAACGGTGTGCGGCAGTCTGGGAGGTGGGCGGATGCCGATTCTGTTTTTCATACTCTGGCTGCTGCTGGCTGGGGAAGTGACGCTGCATGTCTGCCTGTGGGGCGTTGTGGCATCGGTGATTTTGAGCTGGTTTTGTCATCAGGTGCTGGGATACCGGCTGGCTCCCAAGCGGGGGACCCTGGGCAAGGGTGCGGCATTTTTGCGGTATCTGGGTCATCTGGTGGTGGAAATGCTGCGGGCAGGCTTTGTGGTGATGCGGCTGATTTATACCCGGGGGAAAAAGATGGAGCCCAAACTGATCTGGTTTGACACAACGCTGAAAACCGGGGGTGGGCAGGCGATTTTGGCCGATTCCATTACGCTGACCGCCGGCACTATCACCGTTCTGGCGGAGGATGGTCGTTTTCTCATTCACACACTGGACAAGAGCCTTGCGGAGGGAATCGAGAACTGCGAGTTCCAGCAGCGGCTGGAGAAGCTGGAGGCGTAAGCGTGGAGACCATCAAATCTGTGGTTTTGCAGGGGGCCGCCATTGTTCTGGCCCTTTTGATCCTGGCGTCGCTGCTGCGGGCCGTGCTGGGTCCCCGGTTTACGGACCGGATCATCGCGGTAAATGTGATCAACACCCTGGTGGTGGCGGAGATGGTGCTCCTGTCGGTATGGCTGCGGGAGGATTTCCTGGTGGATGTGGCGCTGGTCTACGCGCTGCTGAGCTTTTTGGCGGTGGTGATCGCCGCACGGCTGGTGCTGCTCAAGCGGCGGGGCGTGCCGGGGCAGAAAAAGCGGAAGGGAGGCAGCCGACGTGCTTGATGATATTTTGACAGCAGTGGGCCTGGTGTTCCTGCTCTTCGGGCTGTTTGTGTTTTTCTCTGCGGTTTTGGGGCTTTACCGGCTGGATTATGTGCTCAACCGGATGCATGCCGCGGCCGTCGGGGATGCGCTGGGAATTTTCTGCGTACTGGTGGGTCTGATCCTGCTTCACGGCTGGTCTTTGCCGGCGGCAAAGACACTGTTGGTGTTTTTGTTTTTATGGCTGACGAGCCCTGTGGCCGGCCACCTGATCGCGGAGATGGAAGTATTTACGATCTCGGATATCGAAAAAGAATGTGAGGTGGAGGAGCGGTGATCGTCTTAGAGTACATCCTGCTGGCGGGTCTGGTGGTCTGCGCGATCGCGGCCCCCCTCTGCAAGCGGCTTTTGGCCACGGTCATTGTATACATGGCCTTTTCTCTGCTGATGGCGGTATTGTGGAGCCTGCTCCAGACCCCGGATCTGGCTATCACGGAAGCGGCAGTAGGTGCCGGTATCACCAGCATCCTGTTCTTCCTGACACTGAAAAAAATCCATGCGCTGAAAGGAACCCGGGATGAGTAAGCAGCCGAACAAACAAAGCTGGTGGCTCCGGCTGGTGGAATGGGTGGATGGTGACCGGGAGCCTAAGGACCAGACGCTGTTCGTCATGGAACAGCGTCCGCCGCGGCATGTCCAGCGTTCGGACGCGGAGTTTGCCACCCAGGATAAGCACCGGCTGCACCGGTTCCGCAAGTGGTATCCGGTGGGGGCTGTGCTGATCTGTCTGGTGCTGATGGGGATTTTGATGGCGGCGGTGCTGACGATGCCCACATTCGGCGAGCTGGAAAACCCCATCAACAATGAGGTGGCGGAGCACTACCTGGAGTACGGCCTGAAGGAGACCGGTTCGGCCAATGTGGTGACGGCCATGATCCTCAGCTACCGGGGATTTGATACGCTGGGCGAGAGCTGTGTGCTGTTTTTGGCGGTGGCGGCGGTCATGATGCTGCTGCTGCGGGATGAGAAGAACACCGATGAGCACGACCAGCAAAGAGAGGCCCGGGAGCAGGAGATCCTGGCGGCCCATCCGGATCTGATCCTGCGCCGTGCGGCATGGGTGCTGGTGCCCTTCGTCTTTTTGTTTGCGCTTTATGTGCTGCTCAACGGAGAGGTCTCTCCGGGCGGCGGCTTTTCCGGCGGCACAATTCTGGGAGCGGGGCTGATCCTCTTTTCCGCAGCCTATGGCCCCAAGCGGATGCGGGTCCTGATGGACGCGCGGCGCTATGCCGCTGTCCGGACCTTCGGGCTGGTGCTGTATGTGGTACTCTACGGCACCTACATTTTTCTGGGCGCCAACAAGCTGCCCAACTACCTCACCGGCATGACACTGCTGATTGACCTGGCGGTGGGGCTGGTGGTGGCCTGTACGGTCTATGGATTTTACGTGTTGTTTTCCAGAGGCGAATTTTGAGAGAAAAGGCGCATGTGCGCCTGGAAAGGAGTCCGTCCCATGCTGGAGACCATCCTTCAAAACCGGTTTGCGGTGACGGCTGTCATCCTCTTCGGGATCGGGTTTATGAACCTGCTGCTGCAGCAGAATCTGCTGAAAAAAGTGGTGGGCTTCAACATCATGGACTCCGCGGTCTTTTTGCTGCTGGCCTCTCTGGGATATATCGATGGAGGCGTTGCCCCCATTGTGGGGGACCGGGGCTTTGACCCGCTGTACATCAACCCCATCCCCAGCGGACTGGTGCTGACGGGGATCGTGGTATCGGTCAGCATTACCGCGTTTTCCCTGGCTCTGATTCAGCGAATCTATCGCCGCTACGGCACGATCGAGCTGTGGGAGCTGCTGGAGCGAGCAGGGAAGGAGGACGACTGAAATGCGCCCTTTTGTTGAAAACCTTCCTTTTTTTTGCATTTTCCTGGCGATTTTGGCAGGCATTGTCTCGGCGGTGATCCCCCGGGGAAAAGTCTCCTACTGGATGACCCTGGCGGTGGCAGGCACCATTGCGGTGCTCTCTGCTGCGGTGCTGCAGTACACCTATGTCGGAAATCTGAGCTTTACATACAGCATGGGCCGGTTCGCAGCCCCTTATGGAAACGCAATCCAGTGCGGGCCGCTGCAGGCACTGCTGGCCATGGTGTTTTCCGTGGTGCTGGCGCTGGCGCTGGCGGGGGGAAAGCGGGATCTTTTCCATGATGTGCTGCCAGGCAAGCTGCGGCTGTACTTTACCATGGTGAATATGCTGGAGGCCTCCCTGCTGGCTCTGGTTTACACCAACGATGTCTTTACCGGATATGTGTTCATCGAGATCAGCACCATTGCCGCCTGCGCATTGGTGATGGCCAAGGACAACGGGCCCAACCTCATTGCCACCATCCGGTATTTATTTATGAGCCTTTTGGGCTCGGGGCTGTTTCTCATCGGACTGACGCTGCTCAACAGCATCACCGGTTATCTCCTGATGCCCTCCCTTGCCCAGGCGGTGGCGGAGCTGGCGGAGAGTGGTGCCTACCGGATTCCCCTGACGGTGTCGGTGGGACTGATCATCGGCGGCCTTGGCATCAAAAGCGCCATGTTTCCCTTTCACCTGTGGCTGCCGGATGCCCACGGCGGTGCCACTACGGCCTCGTCGGCCATGCTCTCCGGCCTGGTGCTGAAGGGATATATCGTGCTGATGATCACTATGATGATGCGGGTATTCTCCCTGGAACTGATGGGGGAGCTGGGGGTGACGAATGTCATTTTGATATTCGGCCTTCTGGGTATGATCCTGGGGTCTCTGGAAGCTATGCGGGAGTATCATGTCAAGCGCATGCTGGCGTACTCCTCTGTGGCTCAGATCGGCTACATCTTTATGGGACTGGGCCTGGGAACGACTGCCGGCGTGGTGGCCTCTTGTTTCCACATCCTGGTCCACGCCTGCTGCAAGCCGTTGCTCTTTTGCTGCGCCGGGCGCCTGTCCGCAGTCAGCGGGCACCACAAGAGCCTGAAGAACCTGCGGGGCAGTGCCTATCGGGATGTGAGTGCTGGGCTGGGCTTTACCGTGGGCGCCCTTTCCATGATCGGAATTCCGCTGTTCGGCGGATTCGTCTCCAAACTGTATTTTGCCAACGCGGCGCTGCCCACCAATCGCACGGTGCTGGCCTTGGTGACCCTGGCGCTGTCCACGGTGCTCAACGCGCTTTATTATGTGCCGGCGCTGCTGGCCATCTGGGTGCGTCCGCCTGCAGAGGCGGAGCAGCGCGTTTTGGAAGATGCCCGGGCGGAAGATCTGGCGTTTGACCGCTCCTTCACCACCGCAGCCATTGCTCTGATGGCGGGGATTTTTGTACTGGGTATTTTCTATCACCCCATTACCGATGTGATCGAGGCGGGAATTGCCTTGATGGGAACTTGAAACAGGAGGGACCCTATGCTGCTGTTGCTGCCTGTTTTGCTGCCGGTGATCGGCGGCGTATTCGTGTTCCGGCAGAAAAGTGAACAGGCGCGGGAACGGCTGGCGCTGGCGCTGATTCTGGGAACCGCCGCGCTGGCACTGGTGGTGTGCCTCCTGCCGGAGCAGAGGCTGGACCTGCTGACGATTCAGAGCGGGTTGCACCTTGCAATGCGGAATGACAGCCTTGCCAAACTCTTTCTGGTGCTGGTGTGCTGCATCTGGGTGCCGGTTCTCATTTTCTCCTTCCCCTATATCCGCCACGCCGGCGGAGAGCGCGCCTTCATGACCGTCTATACCATGACGTTAGGCGTGCTGGCGGGACTGGCCATGGCGGCCAACTTCGTCACCATGTATATGTTCTTTGAGATGATGTCTCTCATCACAGTGCCCATGGTGCTCCACAACGGCACCTCCGCCGCCCGGCGGGCCGGGTTCAAGTATCTGGGCTATTCGGTATTTGGCGCAGGCATGGCACTGGCGGGGTACTTCTTCATTGCCTACTATATGGCGGCGCCGGATTTTGCCCCCGGTGGTGCCATTGACCCGGTTCGGGCTGCGCAGCACCGGCCGCTGCTGCTGGTGATTTACTGCCTGATGATCGTAGGCTTCGGCGCAAAGGCGGGCATGGTGCCCATGCAGGCATGGCTGCCTGCGGCCCATCCCGTGGCCCCGGCCCCGGCGTCCGCCGTGCTCTCCGGCGTGATTACCAAGGGCGGCGTGCTGGCGGTGATCCGGGTGACTTATTACATGTTCGGCGTGAACTTCCTTCAGGGCAGCTGGCCGCAGTATGTGCTGCTGACGCTGACACTGGCCACGGTGTTTGTGGGTTCCATGCTGGCGTACCGCGAGAAGCTGCTCAAGCGGCGGCTTGCCTATTCCACCGTCAGCCAAGTGTCTTATGTGCTCTTCGGACTGTTGCTGCTGACGCCGGAGGGCGTGCAGGCATCACTTTTGCAGATGGTATTCCACGCCCTGGCCAAGGACGCACTGTTCCTGGGGGCAGGCGCCATCATTTTCTCCACCAACTACCTGCGGGTGGATCAGCTGCGGGGCATCGGCAAACGGATGCCCGTGACGATGATGTGCTTTACGCTGGCGGCGCTGTCTCTGATCGGCATCCCGCCCATGGCGGGTGCTGTCAGCAAGTGGTATCTGGTTTCGGCGGGGCTTTCGGCGCCGCTGCGGGGGTTTGGCATCGCGGGACTGGTGGTTTTGATCGTCTCGGCGCTGCTGACGGCCGGATATCTGCTGCCCATTGTGACCAACGGATTTTTCCCGGGAAAACACTTCATCGCCGAGCGCAAGGAGATGGGGCCCCAGATGACAGGGCCGCTGATCGCCTTTGCGGCGGCCTGTCTGCTGCTGGGACTGTTTCCGGGCGGGTTGCTGCAGTGGCTGGGCCAGCTGGCAGGCCAGCTGTTTGCGTGAGCGGCACCGTAAAGGGCCGGCGATTTGAGAAGGGAGGTGCCCCATGCACCGGTTTTTGACATTCCCGATCCTGCTGCCCATTCTGCTGGGGATCGGATTGCTGTGCCTGCAGCCCAAGAGCCGCCGGGTGCGCAGCGGATATATCATGGCGGCGGGGCTGGTGACCTCGGTGCTGTCCTTGTCCTGCATCGGCTTGACGCTGCTGCGGGGCGAACAGGCGCTGGCCTGCATCCTGGTCAGCTTTTCCAAGAGTTTTTCCATCTCCCTGCGCATTGACGGGGCATCCATGGTGTATGGAGGCATTGTGTCGGTGCTCTGGCCGCTGGTGACGGCGTATGCTCTGGACTATATGTCCCATGAGGGTCATGAGAACCGCTTTTTCTCCTTCTGGCTCATGGCCTATGGCGTGGTGCTGGGCATCGCGTATTCCGAGGATTTTTTGTCCCTGTATCTCTTCTACGAACTGCTGACGCTGGCGACACTTCCGCTGGTGATGCACAGCATGGATGAAAAGGCCCGCTATGCCGGACGGCAGTACGTGGTCTACTCCCTCTCCGGTGCGTCGTTTGCGTTTATCGGGATGGTCTTTTTGCTTAATTACGGCGTGGGGCATCTGAACTTTACTTATGGCGGTGTGCTGGACCCAGCGCTGGTAGCAGGGCATGAGAACACGTTGCTGATCGTTTTTGTGGCGGCGTTCTTCGGATTTGGTGTCAAAGCGGCGATTTTCCCCTTTTACAAGTGGCTGCCGGACGCCTCTGTGGCACCGACGCCGGTGTCGGCCCTGCTGCACGCGGTGGCGGTGGTGAAGGCAGGTGCCTTTGCCATTGTGCGGCTGATCTATTTTGGCTTCGGTGCGGATTTCCTGCGGGGAACCTGGGCCCAGACTGTGGTGATGGCGGCTACCATCGTGACCATCGTCTACGGCTCTGCCCGGGCGCTGCGGACACCGCACTTGAAGCGGCGGCTGGCGTTTTCCACTGTCAGCAACCTCTCATATATTCTCTTTTCTCTGACGCTGATGACGCCCGCAGGCCTTCTGGGCGGACTGACCCATATGGTCTATCATGCCTTTGTGAAAATCACCATGTTCTGCTGCGCCGGCGCCATCATCCACAAGAGCGGCCGGGAATACGTCTATGAGCTGGAGGGCTGCGGTCGGGTGATGCCGGTGACCTTTGCCACCTTCACCATCTCCTCCTTTGCGTTGATCGGCCTGCCGCCTCTGGGGGGCTTCGCCGGAAAGTGGATGATCGCAGAGGGTGCGGTGGCCTCCGGCAATCCGCTGGCCTATGTGGGAATCGGGGCCCTGATCCTCTCTACGCTGCTGACCACGCTGTACCTCACTACCATCGTGGCCCGGGCTTATTTCCCCGTGGGGCAGCTGGACACCGCCGCGCTGGACCGTATCCGGGACCCGGGCTGGTCCATGAAGGTGCCGCTGATCCTGCTGACGGCGTCAGGCGTGCTGCTGGCACTGGCCTCTGACGGACTGATCCGCTTCCTGGCCCTGGTGAGCCGGGGCGTGCTGTGAAGGGAGTGGAATGATGAACGGTATTTTAATCGCCTGCCTCATCCTGCTGCCCATGCTGGCCTCCCCGCTGGTATATCCGCTGCGGCGCTCCAGCAGAGCGTGGAGAAACCGGTTTGTCCGGACCCTGCCGCTGATCGAGCTGGCCTGCGCTGTGGCGCTGATCCTGTTCCCGGATGCACAGCTGACACTGCCGGGTGTGTGCGGACTGGGCCTGCATTTTGCCGCCGGCAGCCTGCGGACGCTGCTGACAGTGACGGCCTGCTTCTTGTGGGCCATGACCGGCCTCAACAGCCCGGCGTACTTTGCCCATGCCGAGGGCTGCAACCGGTACTACTGCTTCTGGCTGCTGACCCAGGGCGCCCTGATGGGGGTGTTCCTGGCGGCGGACCTCTTTACCCTGTTTGTCTTTTTCGAGATGATGTCCTTCACTTCTTATGTCTGGGTGGTCCAGAACGAGACGGAGGAGGCCCTCAGAGCCGGAGAAACGTATCTTGCGGTGGCGGTGATCGGCGGCATGACGCTGCTGGTTGGGTTGCTGCTGCTGCAGGATCTCTTCGGTACCCTGGAGATCAGCCGGCTCCGGGCGCTGGCTGAGGCGCTGCCTGCGGAGCGGCGGACGCAGCTGTATGTGGCAGGCGGCTGCTGCCTGGTGGGCTTTGGCGCTAAGGCAGGCATGTTCCCCCTGCACATCTGGCTGCCCAAGGCACACCCGGTGGCTCCGGCACCGGCTTCGGCGCTGCTGAGCGGTATCCTGACCAAGAGTGGTGTCTTCGGTGTGTTAATCATTTCCCGTTATCTGTTCTGGGCGGACCTGCCCTGGAATACAGTGGTACTGGCTCTGGGTGTGGTGACCATGGTGCTCGGCGCGGTGCTGGCAGTCTTCTCCATTGACTTGAAGCGGACGCTGGCCTGCTCCTCCATGTCCCAGATCGGGTTTATCCTGGTGGGGGTTGCCATGCAGGGTTACCTCAGCGGAGAGAATGCTCTGGCGGCCTGGGGAACTGTGCTGCATATGCTCAACCACAGCCTTATCAAGCTGGTGCTGTTTGTGTCGGCAGGCGTCATCTATGTGAGCACCCATTCGCTGAATCTCAATGACCTGCGGGGCTGGGGCCGGAACAAGCCGTGGCTCAAGGGTGTCTTTTTCGTGGGCGCGGCATCGATCGCAGGCGTTCCGGGCTTTTCCGGATATGTCAGCAAGACACTGCTGCATGAGAGCATTGTGGAATATATCCACCTGCTGGAACACGAAGGGCTGTCCACAGCGGCGTTTCAGACGGTGGAGTGGCTGTTCCTGATTTCCGGCGGCCTGACGGCGGCGTATATGACCAAGCTGTTTGTGGCGATTTTTGTCTCCCCCCGCGCCTCCGGGCAGCACCTTGGTCTGCGGGAGTACATGTCCCGGGAGACCAGTGTGGCGCTGGCGCTGGGTGCGGCAGCGCTGCTGGTGATGGGACTGACGCCCGGCATCACCATGGAGCCTCTGGCAGAGCAGGCCGGGACCTTTTTGCTGGCGGACCACGGCCATGCGGTCCACTACTTCACCTGGGTCAATCTCAAGGGTGCCTGCATTTCCCTTGCTATCGGTGCGGCGGTCTATCTTCTGGTGATCCGGCGGCTGCTGATGCGCCGGGTGGGTAGCGAGATGGAGTACCTCAACCGCTGGCCGGACTGGCTGGATCTGGAAAACCTGGTGTATCGGCCGGTGCTGCGGGGTCTGGCCTTTGTGGGGGCATTCGGTGCCCGAGTGGTCTCCTCTGTGGGAGATCTGATGGTTCTGATCGGCGAGAAGATCCTCTTCACCCGTGCGCCTGGCATCTTTGTACCCAAACACGATGAAAACTTCGGCATCTATGCCCGTAAGCCAAGGCGTTCCATTGTGGGAGATACCTTCTCCTTCGATTTGATGCTGGCGGGCGGCGGATTGGTGCTGCTGTTGCTGTACCTGCTGCTGTGATAGACAAAAGAGACCTTTCTGCAAGGACAGGAAGTCAACGCTGGTTGACCTCCTGTCCTTTTTTGTGCGAACAGCGGAAGATATGGAAAAAACGGGTGGAAAACGGAGGGCAGAGAACATGCTGGGAACGGTGTTGTGGATTACGGCGCTGGCGGGAGTCGGCGGGACGGGGGCAGGAGGGATTCTCACCTGTGGGTTCCGGCGGGATGCGGAACGGACCATCAGTCTGCTGCTGAGCTTTGCGGCAGGTGTGATGCTGGCTGTGGTTTGCGGGGATCTTTTGGCAGATGCGCTGTCTCAGCGGAGCGGCGCGTTTGGGCTGGGCTTGACTGCCGGAGGGGTTTTGTCCGGGTATGGACTTGTCGGTTTGCTCAACCGTGTGGCCGCGCAGGACCAGCCGGAGCAAAGCCAAGGCCTTTTTTGGGCCGGTGTGGTGATGGCAGCAGCCATCGCCCTGCACAATTTGCCGGAGGGGATGGTGATCGGCGCATCCTTTGCCAGAGGAGCGGAAAACGGAGGACTTGCCATGGCAGCGGTAATCGGGCTGCACAACATCCCGGAGGGAATGGCGATTACGGTCCCGCTGGTCTCCGGCGGAATGGGGCGGCTCCGGGCAGCCGGACTGGCCGCTGCGGCGGGGGCCCCAACCATCCTGGGGGCAGCGCTGGGGTACATGCTGGGCATGCTGGGACCGGTATGGCTGGCATTGGCGCTGAGCTTTGCTGCCGGTGCCATGCTGTATGTGGTGTTTGGAGAATTGCTGCCGGAATCCACAGCGCTGTGCCGGTCGGAGATGCCGTCGCTGGCCGTAGTGGCGGGAATTTTGGTGGGGCTTTGCATCACAGCGCTGTGAGGAAGATGCGGGCCAATCCCCGGCGGTGAAGCGCAAACAAAAAAGCTGCCGTACGGCAGCTTTTTCATTAGACAGGGTGCCTGGGAGAAAGCGTTTTCCGGCGGCCCTCCCTGTTGAAAGCGCTGACAGACCGTGTAAAACCGCCCCCGGTACTTCTGTACCGGGGGCGGCTGGCTGTGGAGAATCACAGCAATTACGGATAGATGGGGAACTGCTCGCACAGGGCGTTGACCTCAGAGCGGACCTGATCCTTGCAGGCGTCGAAGTCCCGGGCCACCATGCCCATCCAATGGGCGATCTTCTCCATCTCCGGCTCCTTGAAGCCGCGGGTAGTGACGGCGGGCGTGCCTACCCGGATGCCGCTGGTGACAAAGGGCTTCTCCGGGTCATTGGGAATGGCATTCTTGTTGGCGGTGATCTGGACTTCGTCCAGCCGGTGCTCAAATTCTTTGCCGGTGATGTGGAAATTGCGCACATCCACCAGCATCAGATGGTTGTCCGTACCGCCGGAGACCAGGCGGAACCCCTCTTTTTGAAGGGCCTCCGCCAATACGGCGGCATTTTTCACCACCTGGCGCTGGTAGTCCTTGAATTCCGGCTTCAGTGCCTCCCCAAAACACACTGCCTTGGCGGCGATGATATGCTCCAGCGGGCCGCCCTGGGTACCGGGGAACACGGCGGAGTTGATCTTCTTGTAAATTTCCTCGTTGTTGCACAAAATCATGCCGCCTCGAGGACCACGCAGGGTCTTGTGGGTGGTGGTGGTCACCACGTCGGCATAGGGCAGGGGAGAGGGATGGACCCCGGCGGCCACCAGGCCGGCGATATGGGCCATATCCACCATCAAATAGGCACCCACGGCGTCGGCCACTTCCCGGAACTTGGCGAAGTCAATGATGCGGGGATAGGCGCTGGCACCGGCAATGATGAGCTTGGGCTTGCATTCCTTTGCCACGGTGAGAAGCTGATCATAGTCGATGCGCTCCGTCTCGTCGTTGAGACCGTAGGAGACGACGTGAAAGTACTTGCCGGAGATGTTCACAGGGCTGCCGTGGCTGAGATGGCCGCCGTGAGCCAGGTTCATGCCCAGAACCGTGTCGCCGGGCTGGACCAGGGCGAAGAAGGCCGCCAGATTGGCATTGGCACCGGAGTGGGGCTGAACGTTGGCGTACTTGCAGCCAAAGAGCTCGCAGGCCCGTTTCCGGGCGATCTCCTCCGTGACATCCACGGCGTAGCAGCCGCCGTAGTACCGCTTGCCGGGATAGCCCTCGGCGTACTTGTTGGTCAGGCAGGTGCCCATGGCCAGCATGACAGCTTCGCTGACGATATTCTCGGACGCGATCAGCTCAATATTGCGCCGCTCCCGGGCAAATTCCTCCTGAATGGAGGCACCCACTTCGGGATCGACCTGGGAGAGATACGCCATGGTTTCGTGGATCATAGAGAACTCCTCCTTCGTCAAGATCCGCCCCGGCACCGGGATCTGGCCTCGGAGCGGTGAATGTGGAAATCGTAGTTTTCCCTGTTCAGCGTAGCAAAATCAAAAGAAGCTGTCAAGAGAACGCAAGGGCTGTCCGGTAAAAACGGGCGGTGCTCCGGCCAGAGATCACAGGGATCACCGGGAAAGACGGGTTTCCCGTCAATTCAATCGGGCGGGGGTGCCATCTTCAAAAAGGCCTGCCTCAGTCAGGACCCAGGGGATGGGATAGTCCAGCGATGTGACGGGAATTTCCTCCCGGATCAGCCGTTCCCGGCATAACAGCACCGTACCGCCCCGATAAGAGGCAAGAAAGCGGTCATAGTAGCCGCCGCCCCGGCCCAGCCGCTGGCCTAGGTGATTGCAGGTCAGGCAGGGAAGAACGGCAAAATCCACCGTGTCTGTGGAGACGAGAGGGG
Organism: Oscillibacter sp. CAG:155; assembly: GCA_000436875.1. Classification (GTDB taxonomy): domain Bacteria; phylum Bacillota; class Clostridia; order Oscillospirales; family Oscillospiraceae; genus Oscillibacter. The sequence goes on from FR890954.1 coordinate 23,543, forward strand.
CATCCTCCGGCGGCTCGGGAATTCCATAAGCGCCGGGGGTGAGAGCGTTCAGACTTTGGATGCTGCGCAGCTCCATGATGCCGCCGCCCAGACACCGGGGAACGCAGAGCGTTTTTCCCGCCTCCAGCGCAGCTTGCAGAATGGGATGGGTGTCGATCTCCCGGCCTGTGCTGACAAAGCAGAAAACGGTGTCCGCCGCCTGGTACTCCGGCATGGCCAGCAGCTGAGCGGCGATTTTTCGGTCTGCCTGGGCAAGATACCGCTCCGGCAGCCTGGCCTCCAACGTGTGCATGGTTTTTCGCAGCTGCTGCTTTTCCGTTTGCTTGTTCATGAAAAGGGGTCCTCCTCTTTTTCTGGTTGGGCGGCGCCGTACACAATGGCGCCGGAGCCGAATTTGCCCCGAATGCGGGCCATGGCGGCCTCCAGCTTTTCCTGCTTTTCCCGTTGGGGTGCCGCCCCGGCGGTGAAAAGATCCACCTGCTCATAGGCGCTGCCCTCGGGCAGAAGGTGAATGGCGGTGACGGTCAGTGCCCGGATGGGTGTGGGCGGTTTCCACAGCTGGGAGGTCAGGTCCATGGCCGCGGCGGTCAGATCTCGGATCAGGTGGGTGGGGGCGGGCAGCTGCGCCTGCCGGGAACGGTCGTGGAACGCAGGGTCACGGACCGTCACCTGAACGCCGCCGGCGTACAGCCCCGCATGCCGCAGGCGGGTGGCCACAGAGTCGCAGAGCATGGCAATTCCGGTCCGGACCTGCTCCGGCTTGGTGAGGTTTTGCGGGAACGTGGTGCCGTTTCCCACAGACTTTACAGGCTCCGCCTCATAGCGGGAACGCACCGGGTCCTGATCCTGCCCATTGGCGCAGGCCTGGAGCTGAGGTCCCATTTTTCCCATCAGGGTTTCCAGCATCGTCGGCTTGCAGGCGGCCAACTGGCCCAAAGTGTCCACACCGTATTGGTGGAGCAGCTTCTGGGCGGCGCCGCCGACGTACAGCATGGCCCCCACCGGCAGCGGCCAGAGGAGCTGGCGCCAGTTCTCCCGGGAGATGACGGTGGTGGCGTCCGGCTTTTTATAGTCGCTGCCCAGCTTGGCAAAGACCTTGTTGAAGCTGACGCCGACGGAGAGCGTCAGCCCCAGTTCCCGCTTGATCCGCTCCCGCAGCTGATTCGCCACGGCCTGGGCATCTCCGCCCAGGAGGTGGAGGGTGTGGGTGATATCCAGCCAGCTCTCGTCGATGCCGAAGGGCTCCACCAAGTCCGTATAGGTATCGTAGATGGCGTTGACCTGCCGGGAGTACTGTCGGTAAAGGTCGTGGTGAGGCGGCAGCAATACCAGATCGGGGCATTTTTTCTTGGCCTGCCAGATGGTCTCCGCTGTCTGGACACCGTATTTTTTGGCGGGCTCGTTTTTGGCCAGAATAATGCCGTGCCGGGAGGCGGGGTCCCCGCAGACGGCCATGGGGACGGTTCGCAGCTCCGGGTGGCTCAGCAGCTCCACCGAGGCATAAAAACAGTTGAGATCACAGTGCAGAATCACCCGGTCCATGGTGCGCCTCCTTTCTGCATCTATCGTAGCACATCTGTTCGCTGTTGAAAAGAGGGAGCGTCTGGCAGAGGGCCTGGGAAATCCATAGGCGGCGGAGAAACGTACCGCAGTCCGGGGAGAAGAAAACCCCGGAGAGACGCAGCGCGTCTCCCCGGGGTTGATTTATGAGGGAAAGGGTTGCTTACAGAATCCCCATCAGCACCAGCGCGATGGTCACAAAGGTGGCCAGCAGCGCCAGAGAGAAGAGCAGGAACCCGGCGTTGACCTTGCCCTTGTTCTGGAGGATGGTCTGGCTCTCCGGTACCAGATGGGCTTTGCGCAGAGCGGTGACCACGGGCTTGTAGAGCACCAGGATCAGCGCCATGTTGAGACCGCCCTTGACCACGTTGAAGGGCAGGATGATGGTGGGCAGCATGGCCACGACCACGTCCCGGGGAGTACCCTGATAAATGGGGGTGATGAGGTAATTCCAGAGGAGCATCACGGCAGTCAGGCAGATGACGCCCAGCGTCAGACCGATGACGGCGCCCTTCTTGGTGTGCATCTTTTTGTAAACAAAGGCTGCGGTGCAGCTGAATGCGCAGGTGGCCAGCACGTTCATGAGGAAACCGATGGGACCGGTATCGCTGACCGTGAGCATTTCCACAAGGGCCACCACAATGGAGATCATGGCGGCGGCCAGGGGGCCGAACACGAAACCGCCGATGCAAATCACGGTATCCTTCACATCCAACTGCAAAAAGCCATATACCTAGGGCAGGATCTTGCTCAGGAGCATCACCACATAGGCGATACCGGTCAGCATGGCAAGGGACACCAGCGTGCGGACATTCACCTGGGACCGGGCCGTGGGAATGGCGTTGACATTGGGATCAGACATAAAAAAACACACTCCTTTTTGTCGCTGAAAAACACCCTGGACGCTTTGACTTCTCCAAGGTGACCACGCAACAAAAGAAGCGCATCAAACATGCGCGGCTTTGCCGCTCTCATCTTCTTCCATCCAGACTGTGACTG
>FR890954.1:26123-28748 GCA_000436875.1 Oscillibacter sp. CAG:155
TTGTGTTTGGGAATTCCCCCCAAACAGCCCCCTCCCATCCGCCAGCCGGTCGCGGACTTTACCGCCAGTGGGGACTTGCACCCCGCCCTGAAGACAAAGTATTCAGTTGTTTTCTACGGGTAGTATACGACAGGCGGCGGGAAAAAGCAACCCCCAATTTTTAAGGGCAGCAGGTGAGAAAGAATTTGAATTATAGAGTGAGATATACTATAATAGTATCCGATTTTATCCTCTTAGGAACGATGCGCCTGCGAGAGAAAAAATCCGCAGGCGTGTGCGCTGTATTTCCACGGAAGGAGCTGAGATTTTGGAAGCTACCAGAACCCAACTGGCGGACGGGATGTATCTGACCTATCTGCCGGCCGGAAAATTTAAGACCAGTCTGCTCTCTGCTCAGTTTGTGACGCCGCTGCGCCGGGAGACTGCTGCCGCCTATGCCCTGGTGCCGGCGGTACTGCGGCGGGGCACCGTCAGCTGCCCGGATATGGGGGCGCTGAGTGCCCGGCTGGACAAGCTGTATGGCGCCCGTATCAACTATACGGTCCGCAAAAAAGGCGAAAATCAGTGCGTGGGCTTTGTGGCCAGCCTGATCGACGACAGCTATGCCCCCGGCGGAGAGAAGCTGCTGGAACCGGTGGCGGAGCTGCTGGGAGAGCTGATCTGTGATCCGGCCACGGAGCGGGGACGGTTTGTGCCCGCCTATTTTGAAAGCGAAAAGACCAATCTGATTGATGCGATCCGCAGCATCATTAATGACAAGCGGGAGTATGCCGACGGCCGCCTCCTGCGGGAGATGTGCGCCGGGGAGGCCTACGGCATTCCGAGGCTGGGAGACGAGAAGGATGCAGAAAAACTGAGCCTGCAGAAGCTCTACGCCCAGTACGGTGAACTGATCGCCTCCTCCCGGCTGGAACTGATTTACTGCGGCAGTGCCCGGCAGGAACGGGTGGAACAGGCGCTGCTGGAGGCGTTTGCCACGCTGCCCCGGGAGAATGTCCAGGAGATTGCCCTGGCGTTGCCCCATTCCGCCCGGACGGAACCCCTGCGGGTGACGGAGCGGATGGACGTGACCCAGGGAAAACTTGGGATGGGATTTACCTGCGGCTGCGGGGACACCCCCGCACTGCTGATGGGCAACACGCTCTTCGGCGGGTCCAGCAACTCCAAGCTCTTTTTGAATGTGCGGGAGAAGCTGTCCCTGTGCTACTTTGCCTCCTCGGTCTATCACCGGCAAAAGGGCCTTATTACTGTGTCTTCCGGCATTGAGTTTGAAAATTTCCAGAAGGCCTATGATGAGATTCTGCTCCAGCTTCAGGCAGTCCAGCAGGGCAAGCTGGATGACTGGGAGCTGGAGGGCGCCCGCAGTACGCTGCTCAACGCCTACGCCTCGATGGGAGATTCTCAGGGCAAGCTGGAGAACTTCTACCTGGGCCAGGCGGCCACCGGCAACTGTGAGACGCCGGAGGACCTGGCGGCCCAGGTCCGGGATGTCACGGAAGAGCGCATCCGGGATGCCATGGAGGCGGTGACGCTGGACACCGTCTACTTCCTGACAGGAAAGGAGGACGCGGAATGAATCAGAGCTTTTACGAGCGGATCGGCGAGTCCGTATACCGGGAGACCCTGCCCAACGGACTGCAGATCTGCGTGGTGCCGAAGCCGGGCTACGCCAAAAAGTACGCCTTTTTTGCAACGCGCTACGGCGGTATGGACACCCGGTTCCAACTGGACGGCAAGTGGCTGGATACGCCTGCCGGCATTGCTCACTATCTCGAGCACAAGATGTTCGACACCAAGGAGGGCAACGCCCTGCAGGAGCTGGCGAAAAATGGTGCCGAGCCAAACGCCTTCACCTCCAATGCCATGACCGGCTACTATTTCGACTCCACAGAGCATTTTGAGGAGAACCTGAAGATCCTGCTCTCCTTTGTGTCCATGCCCTATTTTACGGATGAGAGCGTAGCCAAGGAACAGGGTATCATCGGCCAGGAGATCCGTATGATCGAGGATAACCCCGACTGGCAGATCTACACCCGCATGATGCAGGCTCTTTATCAAAACAGCACCGCCCGCACTTCGATCGCCGGTACGGTGGAGAGCATTTCCCACATCACGGCGGAGACGCTCTACCAGTGCCACAAGGCGTTTTACACGCCTTCCAACATGATTTTGACGGCGGTGGGCGACGTGGACCCCATCCATGTGGCGGATCTGGCCCGGAGCATCCTGCCCCGGGAGGGCGGCGATAAAATCCCCCGGGACTACGGCATGGAGCCCGCGGAAATCGCGCAGAAGGAGACCAGCATGGCCATGGAGGTTTCCACCCCCCAGTTCCTCACCGGCTTTAAATGCACCCCTGCCCCGGAGGGCGAGGCCTACCTGCGCATGAGCGCCATCGGCGATATGGCCTGCGACATCCTGCTGGGGGATTCCAGCCCCCTGTATCTGCGGCTCTATGACCAGGGCCTCATCAACACCAGCTTCGGCGGCGCGTTTGAGATGATGCCGGGCGTTGCCTATCTGTACGCCGGCGGCGACAGCCGGGATGCCCGGACTGTGGCGGGGGAGATCTACCGTGAGGCGGAGCGCCTGGCGGCGGAGGGCATCGACGAGGACTTTTATCAG
>FR890954.1:28838-35363 GCA_000436875.1 Oscillibacter sp. CAG:155
TGACGGAGGGCTATTTCCGGGGGTATGATCCCTTCCGGTTCCCCCAAGTGTTTGACTCCATAACCAAGGACGATATCCTGGCCTTCCTGCGGGAGAACCTGCGGGAGGAGCGGGCGGTCCTCAGTGAGATTGTGCCCAAGAACGCCTGACCCCAGGAGAAAGGAAGAAACCTGTTTTGACCGCTTTGAAAGATATGCCCATCAGCTTCCCGGGGCTGTTCGGCGACTGGGAATTCAACCCGGACCCCATTGCCATCCACATCGGACACGGTATCTATTGGTACGGCATCATTCTGGCCATCGCCATGCTGGCGGGCCTGCTTCTTTGCATGAAGCAGGCCAAGCGCTTCGGTCTGACCGAGGACAATGTGCTGGATATGATCTTGTGGGCTGTGCCCTGCTGCATCGTGGGTTCCCGCATCTACTACGTGATCTTTTATCTGGACCTGTTCCGAAATGCCGACGGCAGTTTGGACTGGGGCCGCATCGTGGCCATCTGGGACGGCGGACTGGCCATTTACGGCACCGTCATTGTGGGAATCCTGGTGGCGTTTATTTACACCCGGGTCAAAAAGCTGAAGTTCGGCGCCATGACGGATCTTTGCGTCATGGGGCTGCTGCTGGGACAGTGCATTGGCCGCTGGGCCAATTTCATCAACCGGGAGGCCTTCGGCGCAGAGACCACGCTCCCCTGGCGGATGCGGCTGTGGACCTCGGCGACGCAGTATATCGAGGTGCATCCCACCTTCTTCTACGAGAGCCTCTGGAACCTTATCGGTCTTTTGCTGATCTTGTTCGTGGTATCCAAGGGCCGCCGCTTTGACGGGGAGAATACCTGCTTTTACTTCCTGTGGTACGGCCTGGGCCGTGCCTGGGTGGAGGGCCTGCGGACGGACAGCCTGTACCTCTTTGACTGGACCTTCCTGGGTCAGCCCATCCGGGTCTCTCAGGCACTGAGCGTTTTGCTGGCGGTTGCGGCAGCAGCGCTGCTTTTCTACAATATCAAGATCAAAAAGCATGATGCGGCGGATCTTCTGGTCAATCAGGTGGCTCTGACCGCTGCCGCGGAGGATGCGGCGCAGACCGGAGAGAGCGTTGAACCCGCGGCAGAGGCACCTGCGCAGCAGGAGACGGTGCCCGCACCGGAATCTGCTGCAGCGCAGGCTCCGGAAGAGACGAAAGGAGAGGCAGACCATGGCGATCCGCATTGATGGAAAAGCTCTGGCCGCCAAGGTGAAGGCCCGTGCGGCGGAAGGGGGACGCACTCTCTCCCGCAGACCCGGCCTTGCAGTGATTCTCGTGGGAGAGGACCCCGCTTCCCGGGTATATGTAACCGGAAAAGAGAGGGACTGTGCCGAGTGCGGCTTTCTCAGTTTTGAACACAAGCTGCCCGTTGAGACCACCCAAGAGACATTGCTGGAGCTGATCGGCCGACTGAACCGGGACGATGCGGTGGACGGGATTCTGATCCAGCTGCCGCTTCCCGGGCATCTGGACGAGGAAGCGGTGCTCAACGCCATTGATCCCGAGAAGGATGTGGACTGTTTCCATCCGGTGAATGTGGGCCGTCTGGTGATTGGTGATCCGGTGTTTCTGCCCTGTACGCCCGCAGGAGTGATGGAGATGCTCAAAGAGTATGAGATCCCTGTCCGGGGCAGGCAGTGCGTGGTACTGGGGCGCAGCAACATTGTGGGCAAGCCCATGGCAGCTCTGTTGCTCCAGCAGGATGGCACGGTCATCACCTGCCACTCCCGGACGCCGGATCTGGCCAGATATACCCGGGAGGCAGATATTCTGGTGTCTGCCGTGGGTCGTACGGGACTGGTGAGTGCCGACATGGTGAAAGAGGGCGCGGTGGTCATCGATGTGGCCATGAACCGCAACGCCCAGGGCAAGCTCTGCGGCGACGTGGATTATGCGGCGGTGGAACCCAAAGTCTCTTACATCACCCCGGTGCCCGGCGGCGTAGGTCCCATGACTCGGGCCATGCTGATGCAGAATCTCCTGACCGCTGCCCGCCGCCACGGTGCGTAAAATCGTGCCGGTGGCGCGGGATAAACGATGGCCCGGCAGAAGCAGGACCGAGAAATGCGGAATCTGATAAACAAGCAGCGGAGGCTGATTGGCCTCCGCTGCTTGTTTTTGCATCTGTATCCGAATTTCAGAATTCTTCCATACCAAAGTATTGGCTGGTAAGGTGGGCGTAATGCAGGTATAATCCGCCGAACCGATAGAGATACCCGGGTTTCCACGGCTTGGCCTTCCCGCAAAAATGCAGGATGGCGGTGTGCTGCATGACCCACTTCATGTCGTAGATGCCTCCGCTGGCAATCCGGTAGGTGTTGTAATTCCGGGCGTCATAATTCCAGACGGCATCGTCCAGCGGTAAAATCCGACTGCCGTAAAGGGCGTTGAGAATATCTTGATCCGGCAGCAGCAGCTCCCGTTCATGCTCCGCCACGAAACGGAAGATGTGATCTGTGGAAATCTCCCGTCTGCATGCTTCCAGGTTCATCAGCAGAACACCGGAATTGTAATAGTCGTGGTCGGTCCCCAGGCGTACCCGATTGACCTGATTGGCCAGATCCGTTTTGCCGGTATGCGCGGCCGCGGCAAACAGGCGGCCCTCCAGATCCATTTCCCACAGCGGTCGCAGAGGATTGATGACCAGAATATCGGGGTCCAGATAAAGAATCCGATTCAGCTGCCGGGGCAGAAGGGAGCCCGCCAGAAGGCGGTAGTACATTTCCTTTGGATACTGCTTTGTGGTAGGGGCGTCCGCAAACAAGCGGTCCTCCACGAAAATGGGATGGAATTGATACGCAAGATGCTCACACTGCCGGACAACCGGGGCCAGGGCCGGCGCTGGAATCCCGCTGTGCAGTAGGTAGATGGCAAACTGCTCTCCGGGGTTATTCCAGTAGAGGGAAGTCAGCAGGACCTGAAGCTGTGGGAGATATGCCTGATCCAGAGATACCAGAAGGGGAATTGTGTCCATGGGGGTCACCTCGTGTGTGTCATATGGGGAGTTGGTGAGATCTGCATCCGGCACAATGGCGGGGAATCTGGACATCCCCGTTCTTTTCTGCTAAACTGTATGGCACAGGAAAAACAACTTCGGCGCAGATATGCAGATATTATGAGAGGATTTTACCATGCCGGGAGACATGAAGGCGAAAATCGCGGATACCTTGAACGAGATTCTCAAGCACAAGGAACTGGATAAGATTACGGTGAAGGAACTGGTGGACGCCTGCAATATCAGCCGGCAATCATTTTATTATCACTTTCAGGATATTATGGAGGTTGTGGAGTGGTATCAGGATCAGGCACTGAAACAGTCCATTGAAAAAAGTCTGGCGGCTCCCACGTATCAGGAGGCAATCAAGGGAGTTGTTTACGAAACCTTCCAGCACAGAGAGCTGATCTTGCAGCTGATGGCCTCTCACAGGCGAAAAGAAATGGAACTTCTCTTCCTGAAATCAGTCCGCACCTATCTCCAGGAGCTTCTCCGCCGGAGGGGAACGGCTGTTTCCGGCTCCACCAAAGATATTGAAGCGGCACTTTCCTTTTGTGCCTTTGGCCTTGTGGGAATGATCCTGAATGATCTGAACCAGAAAAATCCGGATATCGACGCATTGGCTGATCAGATCTGCCGCTTGCTGACGGGAGAAATCTCCTTCCATTTTACAGATGATCCCTGATTTTGTTTGCGGAATGCCTGCACGCCCAACTGAATTTTAACACTAGCAAATCCAAGCCAACTTGAACACTTATAATTATATACGAGTGTATGGACAAAATGCCGGAAATGTCAAAATTTTTTACATTTCCGGCATTTTGTTTAGACAGAACAAAAAAATTGACAGTAGCGGTAAAATGCGGCGCCTGTTATAAAAAATGGGGGATCGTTTCAACAGCGAAGGGGATGACTTTCGGCGAAACGGGAACGCAGCATTTTTCAGCAAAGAAAAGTGAATTTGAGCCCATGGATCGCACCGGGTGGCAGTGCGGAGAAGGTTTCCGCCGGATAGGTTGTGACTCATGTTGCTCATGGAACGGGGTACCATGTTACTCCGGATGCACATAGATAAAATGTGATGAAAGGGGAACCCAATCTATATGAATGAAGTAAAACGACCAAAAAAGCCGTTGATTTATTACTACGGAATTATCCTGCTGATTCTCTTGCTGTTCAACCTGCTGGCCCTCCCGAAAATCACGCAGTTCCGGATGGTGGAGGTGGACTATGGTACCTTTATGTCCATGACGGAGGACGGAGAGGTCGGCCGGGCGGAGATCCAGGAACAGGAGAACCGCATCCTTTTCACAGATAAGGACGAGACCACGGTGTATAAAACCGCCATGGTAGATGACCCCGACCTGACCGATCGTCTCCACGATGCCGGCGTTCCGTTTTATGGGCAGGAGATCGAACAGGAATCCCCCATCCTGTCCTTTCTGCTGACGTGGGTTTTGCCGCTGGTTGTGTTCATTGCCATCGGTCAGTTTATGTCCAAAAAGCTGATGGATCGAGCCGGCGGTGCCAACGCCATGTCCTTTGGGTTCGGAAAGTCCAATGCCAAGATCTACGTCAAGTCCTCGGAGGGAATCAAGTTCTCTGATGTGGCAGGAGAGGATGAAGCCAAAGAGAGTTTGAAAGAGATCGTGGATTATCTTCACGATCCTTCCAAATACAAGGAAATCGGAGCGTCCATGCCCAAGGGTATCCTGCTGGTGGGCCCTCCGGGCACCGGCAAGACCATGTTGGCCAAGGCGGTGGCCGGCGAAGCCAATGTCCCCTTCTTCTCCATCTCCGGCTCGGAGTTTGTGGAGATGTTCGTGGGCATGGGTGCTTCCAAGGTCCGGGACCTCTTCAAGCAGGCCAAGGAAAAGGCACCCTGTATCGTTTTTATCGACGAGATCGATGCCATCGGCAAAAAGCGGGACGGGCAGTTGGGCGGCAACGACGAACGGGAGCAGACCCTCAACCAGCTGCTCACGGAGATGGACGGCTTTGAGGGCAACAGCGGGGTTATGATTCTGGCGGCCACCAACCGGCCGGAGTCTCTGGACCCTGCGCTCACCCGGCCGGGACGTTTTGACCGGCGGGTACCGGTGGAGCTGCCGGACCTTCAGGGCAGAGAAGCTATTTTGAAAGTCCACGCCAAGAAAATCAAAGTGGCGGAAAACGTGGACTTCAATCGGATCGCCCGCATGGCATCCGGCGCATCCGGCGCGGAACTTGCCAACATCGTCAACGAAGCGGCCCTTCGGGCAGTGCGGGACGGGCGGCGCTATGCCACCCAGTCGGACCTGGAGGAGAGCATTGAGATCGTGATTGCCGGGTATCAGAAAAAGAATGCCATCCTTACAGATAAGGAGAAGTGGACGGTGGCCTATCACGAGATCGGCCATGCGCTGGTGGCGGCGAAGCAGACCCATTCTGCCCCGGTCCAGAAGATCACCATCATCCCCCGGACTTCCGGCGCTCTGGGTTATACCATGCAGGTAGAGGAGGGCAACCACTATCTTCTGACCAAGGAGGAACTGGAAAACAAAATTGCCACCTACACCGGCGGCCGGGCCGCGGAAGAGATCGTGTTCAGTACCAGCTCCACAGGAGCTTCCAACGACATTGAGCAGGCGACCAAACTGGCGCGGGCCATGATTACCCGTTATGGCATGAGCAAGGACTTTGACATGGTGGCCCTGGAGACGGTCAGCAATCAGTATCTGGGCGGGGACAGCTCTCTGACCTGTTCCATGGAGACCCAGACGGAAATCGACCGTCAGGTGGTGGAGCTGGTCAGACAGGAGCATCAGAAGGCCGCATCCATCCTGCTGGAAAACCGGGAAAAGCTGGATGAGCTGGCGAAGTATCTCTATGAAAAGGAGACCATCACCGGCGAAGAATTTATGGAGATTCTGGAAAAGTAAAGGACTTGCCGAAAACTCTGAGGGCCGATTTGAGGCCCGGGAGAACGACTGAAAAAACAAACAGCCGCACCCCTCAATAGGGGTGCGGCTGTTTTGCTGTCATTACTGCGACACGGCAGTACCGGTACGGCCGGCGATGCCGTCCTTGGCCTTTTCCAGCAGCGTGATGAGGGCGGTGCGGCCGGGCTTGGATTCGGCGAACTTTACCGCCGCCTGGACCTTGGGCAGCATGGAACCGGGGGCGAACTGGCCCTCTGCCTCGTACTTGCGGGCCTCCTCCGGAGTCAGGTGATCCAGCCACTGCTGATCGGGCTTCCCAAAGTTGACAGCCACCTTCTCCACAGCGGTGAGGATAATGAGAGCGTCCGCATCCAGCTCCTCTGCCAGCAGCTCCGAGGCAAAGTCCTTGTCGATGACGGCACCGGCGCCCTTGAGGTGGTGCCCTTCCGTCTTGTAGACGGGGATTCCGCCGCCGCCGCAGGCCACAGCCACCTGACCGGCATCCACCAGAGCCCGGATGGTGTCGATCTCAATGATGGATTTGGGCAGGGGAGAAGCCACACACCGGCGCCAGCCTCGGCCGGCG
>FR890954.1:35393-49074 GCA_000436875.1 Oscillibacter sp. CAG:155
GGCATTTCCACGGCGACGCATCTCCTCCGCCTCTGCCTCGGTCATGAAGGTCCCGATGGGTTTGGTGGGATGCTGGAAAGCCGGGTCATCCGGGTCTACCTCCACCTGGGTCAGAATGGTGGCCACCGGCTTGGTGATTCCACGGTCCAGCAGTTCCTCCCGCAGGGAGTTTTGCAGGTCATAACCGATATAGCCCTGGCTCATGGCCGTACACACGGACATAGGAGCCATGGGGTGGGTGGGGTCCTCACGGGAGAGGGTGGTCATGGCGGTATTGATCATGCCCACCTGAGGGCCGTTGCCGTGGGCCACAACCACCTGATGGCCCTCTTCAATGAGATCCACAATGGCCCGGGCAGTATGCTTCACGGCGGCCATCTGTTCCGGCAGATTCTTGCCCAGAGCGTTGCCGCCCAGAGCGATGACAATGCGTTTACCCATAGTGGTGACACCTCGTCTAAAATTTGATGTGCGGGCAATTCGGCCAGCGGCCAAAACCCGGCGGGAAAAATTTTGGCGGGAACATGGAGCCACATTCCCGCCAAAATGTACATTTCATTCCGGAAGGGACCGCAGCAGAGGGCCTCCCGCGTTTACGCGCTTAGAACAGCTTGCGCTTGCTGCCGGTATCCATCGCCATCAGGGCGGACACGGGGTCCTTTACCTTGGCCATCATGATCATGGCGGCGATGATATAGGGCTTGTAGCTGGCTTCCTTGTACAGAGGATCGATGTAGCGGTCGAACACGGAGTTGTCCACCTCGCCCTCCTTGCAGCTCAGGCCGGTGATGTCGGCGGGCAGGCAGTGCATGTACAGAGCGCTGCCGTTCTTGGTGCGCTTCATCATCTCCTCAGAGCAGGTCCAGTTCTTGAACTGGGCGTTCTGAGCCAGGAGCTGCTTTTCCAGGGCGTCGATGCCGGCCTGGTCACCAGCCTGATAGAGCTTGGTGCGCTGCTCCATAGCGGCAAAGGGGGCCCAGGACTTGGGATAGACGATATCGGCGCCGTCGAAGGCTTCCTCCATGGTGGAGACCTTCTTGTAGGTGCCGCCGGTGGCAGCGGCGTTCTTCTTGGCAATCTCCTCCACCTCGGGCATCACGTCATAGCCCTCAGGATGGGCCAGCACCACGTCCATGCCGAAGCGGGTCATCAGGCCGATGACGCCCTGGGGAACGGACAGGGGCTTGCCGTAGGAGGGAGAATAGGCCCAGGTCATGGCGATCTTCTTGCCCTTGAGGTTCTCCACGCCGCCGAAGTGATGGATGATGTGCAGCATATCGGCCATGCACTGGGTGGGATGGTCCACGTCGCACTGCAGGTTCACCAGAGTGGGACGCTGCTCCAGAATGCCGTCCCGGTAGCCCTCGGACACGGCGTCCATAAAGGTCTTCTGATACTTGTGACCCTCACCGATGAACATGTCGTCCCGGATGCCGATGACGTCGGCCATGAAGGAGACCATGTTGGCAGTCTCACGGACGGTCTCACCGTGGGCGATCTGGCTCTTCTTCTCGTCCAGGTCCTGGACGTTCAGGCCCAGCAGGTTGCAGGCGGAGGCGAAGGAGAAGCGGGTACGGGTGGAGTTGTCCCGGAAAATGGAGATGCCGAGACCGGAGTCGAATACGCGGGTGGACTTGTTGCGCTCCCGCAGGTCCCGCAGGGCGTCAGCCACGGTGAAGATGGCGTCCAGCTCCTCGTCGGTCTTATCCCAGGTCCAGTAGAAATCGGACTTGTACATATTGTTGATGTGCAGCTTTTCCAGATGCTTTGCCAGCTCAATCGTCTTGGACATAGTCAGCTCTCCTTAAAAGTATATTTGCTGCAGAGGCAAATCGCCTCGCAGAGGTTTGCCGCGGTGCGGCAAACGAATTTCGGTTGTTTTGTCAGGCCATGCGCCTGAGAAAAATACAAAGATCCAGCCGTCTGGGGAGGGAGGAGTCGAGGGGGACGAAGTCCCCCTTCGAATCCATTTACTGGATGTTATTATTGGTCAGGCTCTGGCGGAACTCGGTAACGTCAGCAGTCTTGTTCTCCTCTTTGTAGAGGTTCACGGCAGCCACATACACGGCGGCACAAGTGACCAGATCCTGCTTCCAGGTGATCTCGTTGGGGGCGTGGGCCTGAGACTCAGCGCCGGGGCCGAAACCCACGCAGGGGATGCCGTACCGGCCCTGAATGGACACACAGTTGGTGGAGAAGGTCCACTTGTCCGTCAGGGGACGGTGACGCAGATGCATGGCGTCGTACTTGGGATCGGCGTCGGCATGGCCGATGCGCTCCGTGCCGTACAGGGCGTGGTGAGCGTCGATGAGGGCCTGGACATGAGCGGCGCTCTCCTTGTTGATCCAGGTGGGGAAAAAGCTCTCCGTCTCATAGACCTCGCCGGTCCAGGAAGGACGATCATACATGTACATGCTGACCTTCACGTCGTCGCCGTATTTTTTGACGGAGGGCAGCTGGCGGATCTCCTCCAGGCAGGAATCCCAGGTCTCGCCGGCAGTCATGCGACGGTCGATGGAGATGGCGCAGCTGTCCGCCACGGCGCAGCGGGAAGGAGAGGTGTAGAACACCTGGCTGACGGTGCAGGTGCCCCGGCCCAGGAACTGGGCGTCCTCGTAGTGCTCGGGGTTGAATTCGGGGTTGAGCATCTTCACAAGGCCCTTGACCTCGTTGGAGGGGCCGTCGCCGTTTTCATTGAGGGAACGGACCTCCCGGATGATGTCGGCCATCTTGTAAATGGCGTTGTCACCGCGCTCGGGGGCGGAACCGTGGCAGGAGACACCCTTGACGTCCACCCGGATCTCCATGCGGCCCCGATGACCGCGATAGATGCCGCCGTCGGTGGGCTCGGTGGAGATGACGAACTCGATCTTCTTCCGGGCATCCTCTGGACCGGCGAAGTACTTGTTGACGATGTACTGCCAGCACATGCCGTCGCAGTCCTCTTCCTGGACGGAGCCCACGACCATGATCTTATAGCCGGCGGGGATCAGCCCCATGTCCTTCATGATCTTGGCGCCGTAGACCGCGGAGGCCATGCCGCCCTCCTGGTCGGAACCGCCCCGGCCGAAAATGATGTCGTCGGTCTCATAGCCCTTGTAGGGGTCGGCCTCCCAGTTGTTCAGGTTGCCCACACCCACGGTGTCGATGTGGGAGTCGATGGCGATGATCTTCTCGCCATCGCCCATCCAGCCGATGACGTTGCCCAGGCCGTCCACTTCCACCTTGTCAAAGCCCAGCTTTTCCATCTCGGCCTTGATGCACATGACCACTTCTTTTTCCTCACAGCTCTCGCTGGGATGGGAAATCATATCCCGCAGGAACCGGGACATGTCCGCCTTGTAACCCTCTGCCGCAGACTTGATCGCTTCAAAATCCATAACCGCTGCCCTCCATCAATCATGATTTTTGTCGGTAGGTGGTCTTTACTCTATCCCTATCATAGCATAAGAACAGCAGTTGTCAAACAAAAAATGAGAAAACCTAAAAATTTTTTTGAAAAAGCGGTTGCTTTCTATAAAAAGTATGGTATGATGAAAATAGATTATTATAAATTTTATACGGAAAACATTGCCTGAAAGGGGGAAAAACCTATCGAAAGCGGAAAGCTGGAACTGCTGCGGCATGTGGCGGCCGGGATTGCCGCCCAGTTCGGCAGCAACTGCGAAGTGGTGGTGCACGACCTCAGCCGCCATCCGGACCATTCCATCGTGGCCATCTTCAACGGCCATGTCACCGGTCGGAAGGTGGGGGACGGAGCGTCCCATGTGGTCATTGAACAGCTCCAGAGCAATGATCCGGAACCCAAGGATCATCTCTGCTACCTGACCAAAACGCCGGACGGAAAGATCCTCAAGTCTTCCACGGTCTATATCCGCAACAGCAAGGGAAAGGTCTCTGCCATCTTTTCCATCAACTACGATATCTCCAAACTGCTGATGGTGGAAAGCGCGGTGCGGGATCTGATCTCCACCGGAGAGGAGCCCCAGCAGACCGAGCCGGAGAAAATCATCAACATCAACGACCTGCTGGACGATCTGATCGAGCAGTCGGTGGCGCTGGTGGGCAAGCCGGTGGCGCTGATGAACAAGGACGATAAGGTAAAGGCCATCCGTTTCCTCAATCAAAACGGTGCATTCCTTGTTACCAAGTCGGGAGACAAGATCGCCAAGTACTTTGGAATCTCCAAGTATACGCTGTATTCATATATTGATTCGAAGCAGGAGGAAAAGGCCACCTGAGGCCGGCCGTGAAACTGCCGCACAGCAAAAAAGCAGACACCCACCGGGGTGTCTGCTTTTTTGCTGTGTGTGCTTTATTCGTGCACGGTCAGTTCCAGCACATCCGGCCTGGCATAGTGGCCGCAGGGGTCAAACTCCATCCGGCTGGCGGGGACCAGAGACAGATCCAGGTCCGCGGTGAGGATCGCCTCCCGGTCCCAGACGGGCTCCACCACATAGTGGCCCCGGGGGTCCACGATCCGGCTGCCGCCACGGCAGGCCAGCTCCGGCAGCCGGGCGATTTCCTGGGGACAGTGGAGATCCCGGGGATAGCTGCTGCGGGGAATCAGCATGTCGCAGTTGAGGAAAAAGCACCGGCCCTCAATGGCGATGTGGCGGGCGGTGGACGGGCACGCCGGACAGGCATTGGGGTTTGCCACTCCGGATTGTCATTGGTGTTGGGGGAGATGTACAGCGTTACGCCCTTTTCATACAGGGCGGCCCGGGCCAGGGGCATATAGCTCTCCCAGCAGATGAGGCTGCCCATGGGGCCCCAGGGGGTCTGCGCCACCGGGAAGTAGGCCCGGTCGGCGTCGCCCCAGACCACCCGCTCTGCTCCGGTGGGCTTGAGCTTGCGGTGGCAGGCGGCCAGCCGTCCGTCGGGAGAGAAGAACAGATTGGAGTTATACAGCGTGGCGGTGACGGCGTCCCGCTCACTGACGCCGATGCTGACCCAGGCACCGGCCTCCCGGGCGGCCCGGCCCAGCAGCTCCGTCTCCGGGCCGGGGACCAGAATGGAGTTGTCGTAGTAACGTTTCCAGTCCTGGCGGCCGCCCTCGTCCCGATGTCCCACGGTAAAGCCAAAGGTCATGCCGAAGGGATAACCGGGAATGAACAGCTCCGGGAACACGATCAGCTCCGCCTGGAGCCGGGCGGCCTCCAGAATCAGGGAGACGGCCTTTTCTACGCAGGCATCCTTTCGGAACAAAATGGGGGCTGCCTGTACTATGGCCACCCGGCAGGTGGGCTTGAGGTCCTTCATAGCGGATGCTCCTTTCCGGGGGAATCCCCGACGCAGTGCGGTTACTTACATGCCCAGCAGCCGCCGGGCGGTCATCACGTTGCGCTGTTCCATCTCCCGCAGGCGCTTGACGGCTTCAGCCTGTGCCTCCGGGTGTGAGGACTGGGCTGCGCAGTGGTCGATCATCTGCCGCAGGCTCTCCTCTGTCAACGCATCCAGATCTACGAACTGCTCCTGGCCGATATAGCGCAGGAAGGCGGACACCTTGGGGTCATAGACCACGCCTGCCAGCGGGATACCTTGGCCGGCGGCGAAAATCAGTGCGTGGAGCCGCATGGAGACCACGATTTCCATCCGGCTGAGGGCACCGATGATGGTGCCGGCACCGCCGGCATCGTTAAGGAAATAGTGGGGAACAGACAGCCCCCGGGCAGCCAGCTGGTTGGCGCCGGGGTCCAGGTGCTTTTCCACTGCGGCGAACACCGGGGTCAGGCCATAGGTACGGTAGGCGTATTCCGCTGCCTTGCTGAAGAGCGGCGCCTTTTCCTCAAAGCCCTTCCACCGCCGCAGGGCAAAGCAGATATACCGGCCGTGAGGTGGGATGCCTGCCCGCAAAAGGACGCTGTCCGTCTGGTCCGCCGGGGCCTGGCGCAGAGTCAGGGCAGGGTCTGCCGTCAGCAGGATCTCCGGCTTGTCCACCCCCATGGCCCGCAGTTCGTCCAGAGAGTCCGGCTCCCGGAGGGTAATGGCATCCACGTTGGCATTGAGAACCCGGGCGGACATTCTGCGGTGGCTCTCCCGGATGACGGGACCAATGCCGCAGCCGTACATCTGCACCTTGCAGCCGCAGCGTTTGGCGGTTTGGATATTGTGGAGATAGTACCACAGCGAGCGGCGGGAGGTGACGTCCTGGATCAGGCTGCCGCCGCCGTTAATATAGAGCTTTGCGTGGTGCATGGCCCGATGCCAGGCGGGGAAGTTGGCACGGTGGACCGCCTGGACCCGGTAGGTGAGCCGGGTGGACTTGGGGTCCTTGGAGAGGACCGTCATAGGCATATCCGGGTCCAGCGAGCGCATCTCCTGCAAAATGGCCTCCAGGATGGCGTCATCGCCGGCATTGCCCCGGCCGTAGGCACCGCAGATCACCACGCCGTCCCGGGGCATCTTGGGCCGATTGTGGCGGCGGAGGATCTCCTGATAGATATGCAGCTGAGTGTCCACGGTCCGCTGGATGGAGAACTGCGTGGAGGCCTTCTGGTAAAGCTTTTCGCCCATATCCCGGCGCAGCGCGTCGTCATTGCCCAAGGCTGCGAGATACTTCCCGAGGGATTGCCAGTCGCCGGGAGTGAACAGGTAGCCGTTCACGTCCTGATCGATCAGATAGGGGATACCGCCCACGGCGGTGGACACCGTGGCCAGATGGAACCGGGCACCCTCTGTCAGAGCGTAGGGGAAGGTCTCAGAGAGGGAGGTGAGGGCGTTGATATCCAGCGCGGAATAAAACTGGTCCATGCCGCCGCTGATCCAGCCGGCAAAGGTCACCTGATGTTCCACGCCCAGTTCTTTTGCCAGGTTCCCCAGCTTTTCCCGCTCCTCGCCGTCCCCGGCGATCACCAGCCGCAGCCGGGGGCACTGGGCATAGCCGGCGGCAAAGCCCCGGATCAACGTGGACATGTCCTTGACGGGATTGAGCCGGGCGGCGATGCCCACCACCACGCTGTCCTGGTCCACGTCGGCCCCCAGGCTTTTGAGATACTCCATCCGGTCTCCCTGACTAGGGGCGGGCATGAAGTCGATGCCGTTATAGATGGCGTAAAAGCGGTCAGGCGGAAAACCCCGCTGGATCAGAAGATCCACCATGGCATCGGAGACGCCGATGCGGTAATCCAGCTGCCGCAGGGCCCAGGCGTTGATATTGCCGAAGGTGAGGTGGCTCAGCGGGCGGCCCATGTAGTCCAGCTTGTAGTCACTGTGAACGGTGGTCACCACCGGCAGGCCCGTGGGATGGCGCAGCAGTGCGCCGATCATGTTGGCCCGGGAGCCGTGGCAGTGAATGATCTGGTAGCCGCCCTGACGGATATACTCTGTCAGCTGCCGCCGGGTGCGGAGAATGTTGTTGCCGCCGCAGATCATGGTGGGAATCCCCAGACTCCGGGCCTCCTGGGCAAAGGGGCCGTCCCGGAAACACACCAGTTGAGCGGTGATGGTTTTGTTCAGGTTTTGCAGCAGGCTCAGCACATGGGTTTTGGCACCGCCGGAGTCCCCGCCGCTGATCAAATGGATGACTTTCATGAAAAAGCCTTTCTTTCTCAAAATAGACTTGTGGAATTGCGGAAAATATTATACAATACCTTCCGTACATTGTCCACAGAAAGAAAATATGAGCGCAATGCATCATTTACGGAGGAAACCATGGAGCAAAAAGCAAAACGCATCGGAAAGTTCAATATCATCGACATCATTGCCGTCATTTTGATCCTGGCAGTGCTTGCATTCGTAGGCTGGAAGCTGATGAACCGGGGCGGCGGCATCGACGGCGGCGAGACGCCCATGACCAAGGTGACATATGTGGTCCGGGCAGAAGGGGTTCCGGCGGAACTGTATGATTCCTGTGTGGACCATCTCCCCTCTCCGCTGATGGCATCCGGAGAGCTGGTGGGCGGACAGATTGAGTCTGTGGAAAAGGCTCCTTATTATGTTTTGGGACCTGACGGCCAGTGGGTAGAGGACCCGGAGCATGTAACGCTGTATTTTACGGCCACCACCGAGACGCCCACCAGTGATGTGATGACCACCAAGGTGGGAGATCAGGAAGTCCGCATCGGCAAGAAGGATTACATTCTCAAGAGCGAATATGTGGAGATCAACGGCGGTGTGATCGTGGATGTCCAGTGGGAGAATGAGGAGTAAACGGGAACCAGCCCGGAAAAGAAACGGCAGTCATTGAAGAACTTGACTGTATGAAAAGGAGAGGCACCGGCGCCTTTGCGGCACCGGTGCCTCTCCTTTTTTGCTGCATAAAATCCCGGCAGGAAAGAAAGGAAGCTGGCCATTTTCACTCCGGGCAGAAGCAGTTTGGCAGCCGGAAAAGACAGGGGGGTATGATCTTTAGACGCTTTTGGCAAAAAAATCTAAGAAGAGTCTTGCACATTCAGATGAATTATGGTATATATCAAGACAATAAAAGAAAAACCAACTAAACAGAACTTACTTTGGTTTGATTTGCTTGGATAAAGAAAGCTGCCCAGAGGTCTGCGATGTGGTTTTCCCATGGAGGACAACATGGCGGCATAAAGACTGCCGGTGTGTTTCCAAGGGTCCAATTTGAGAAAGGCTGGTGAAGATGTTGGAGCGCTACGAAAACATCCGGGAGGAGATCTGCCAGGTCTGCCACCTCCTTTACGAACGGGGATATGTGGTCAGCAACGACGGCAACGTTTCCGTTCGGGTGGAGCCTGACAAGGTTTTGATTACGCCTTCCGGCGTGGGCAAGGGGCGGATGACGCCTGACATGCTGGTGCTGTGTGATCTCCAGGGAAATGTTCTGGAGGGGGACCGCTATCCCTCCTCTGAGAGCAAGATGCATTTGATGGTCTATCGGGAGCGGGAGGATGTCATGAGCGTGGTTCACGCGCACCCGCCGGTATCCACTGCCTTTGCCATCTGCCGCCGTCCACTGAAGGAGCGGTATCTGGCAGAGATGGTACTGGGACTGGGAGAGGTCCCCGTCACTGAGTTTGCCATGCTCTCCACCGATGAAGTGCCGGAGAGCGTGCGGCCGTTTGTCCATGACCACAATGCCGTGCTTCTGGCCAACCACGGTGCTCTGTCCTGGGGGCCGACCCTCTTGTCTGCCTTTGACCGGCTGGAGGTGGTGGAGCAGACCGCCAAGATCTTCCTCTATGTGGACCACATCGGCGGCGGCGTGGAGCTCACCCAGGAACAGGCGGATACCCTCCGGGCGAAAACCGGCTTTTATCAGAAACTGGCCGGAAAGCGGGGATAAGAATGCGGGTATCGGGTGATCCGCAGGGGTTGCTGGCGCCGGAGCGCCGGGCCAAGATCCTGGAGCTGCTGCGCCAGGACAAGAGCGTATTGGTAAAGGATCTTTGCACGCAGTTTGGTGTGACGGGAGAGACCATCCGCAAGGATTTGTCCCAGTTAGAGCGGGAAGGCCTGCTGATCAAGACATATGGCGGTGCCTACATTCAGGACGGGGTCAAAAATGAGATCGACGTCAGCATCCGCAAAATGCTGCTGCCGGAGGAGAAGGATTCCATCGGCGTGTGCTGTGCGGGCCTGGTGGAGGCGGGGGACACCGTGTTTTTGGATGAGAGTACCACCTGCCTTGCGGTGGCACGGCATCTGCTCCACGCGGATATCACTGTGGTGACCAACTCTCTGGATATTGCTCAGGTGTTTTCTGAAAGCGGCCTGGGGAAGGTGCTCCTCTCCGGCGGAGAGCTGGACCGGAAGAACCGCTGCTTTGTAGGCGGGAGTGCAGAGGAATTTCTTTCCCGCTACTATGTGGACAAGAGCTTTGTCTCCTGCCGGGGGGCGGACCGTGCTGCGGGAATCACGGACGGCAGTGCCGTCAACGGACGCATCCGGGCCATGATGCTCCGCCGTGCGCAGAGGCGCTATCTGGTACTGGATCACACAAAACTGGACAAGATCAATTTCTTTCGGATCTGCGGGATGGACGAGGTCCACGCCGTAGTGGCGGACGCGTTTCCGGAGACGGGCTGGCGGGAGTATCTCCGCCAGCGGGGGGTCGAGGCGATCGAGGCCCACCCCCAGTGATTAGGAGGCAGCATATGGCATATACCGCACAGCAGCTGATCGAGCTGCTGCATCTGAGCCCTCATCCCGAGGGAGGGTGGTTCGTATTTCGGGAATCCAGCGGGCGGATGCTTCCGACACCGCCGGGCCATGCAGGTCCCCGGGAGACCTGCAGTACCATTTATTACCTGCTTCAAAAAGGGGAGATTTCCCGCTGGCACCAGCTCAAGGCCACGGAGATGTGGACCTGGCATCAGGGAGGCAGCTTGGAGATGACCCTGGGGGGAACCGGGACGGCTCCCGTCCCTGCCGGTACACTGGCGCTGGGGCCCCGGCTGGAGCAGGGGGAACAGTTCCAGATCATGGCTCCCGCCGATCAGTGGCAGACCACCCGGGTGGTGGACGGTGAGTTTGTGCTGGTGTCCTGCGTGGTCAGTCCCGCCTATGATGACGCGGACTGTCTGCTGCCGGACCAGCCGCTGCCCAATGAGATTTACGAGTAAAGAAGGAGGTACTCCATGGATCTTTCGTTATTTTCTCTGGAAGGAAAGACGGCACTGGTCACCGGCGTCAGCCGGGGACTGGGGCAAGCCATGGCGGTGGCTCTGGCAAAGGCCGGAGCGGACATTGTGGGCGTGGGGTTCCACGGAATGGGGGAGACCCGCGCCATGGTAGAGGCGGAGGGCCGCCGGGCCTATGAGATCAAGGCGGACCTGGGCAAGCGCGACGCCGCGGCAGATATCGCCCGGGAGGCGATCGCCGCCTTTGGCCGGGTGGATATTCTGGTAAACAATGCCGGCATCATTAAGCTCTCCGCCGCCGAGGACCATACGATGGAGGACTTTGACGCGGTGATGGAGGTAAACCTCCGTTCTCTGTTCCTGCTGACCCGGGAGATTGCCCGGCAGATGATCGCAAACGGCGGGGGCAAGATCATCAACACCTGCTCCATTCAGTCCATTCAGGGCGGTTCCGGCGATGCGGCCTATGTGGCCAGCAAGCACGCTGTCCTCGGTCTGACCCGGGCCTGGGCCAATGAGTGGGGCAAATACAACATCCAGGTCAATGGAATCGCACCGGGATACATGGTGACCGACAACACCGCCAAGCTCCGGGAAAACCAGGAGGCGGTGGCTTCCATCACATCCCGGATTCCCTTGGGCCGCTGGGGCCACCCGGAGGACCTGATGGGGCCGGTGGTATTCCTGGCATCGCACGCCTCCGATTTCATCAACGGCCATCTGCTGGTGGCTGACGGCGGATATCTGAATGCCTGAGGTGCGGCAAGCATAGATACGAAATTAAATACATTTTGAAATTTTGAATGAAAAAGAACAGGAGTGAATCCCATGTCTGAAGAACTCAAGCAGGTGACCCATATCGACAACGTGCGGCTGGGAAAAGATGAGAAGAGTGTCATCATCATTGATCAGACCCAGCTGCCCAACCGGACCGTCTATTTGACGCTGCGCACGCGTCAGGAGATGTATGACGCCATCAAGCTCCTTCAGGTCCGGGGTGCCCCCGCCATCGGGATCTGCGCCGGATACAGCATCTATGCCTTGGCCCGTCAGTGGGACATCGGGGAGTATGAGACATTTGCAAAGAAGTTCCATGAGGAGAAGGAATACCTCAACTCCTCCCGGCCCACCGCTGTGAACCTCAGCTGGGCGCTCAACCGCATGGAGCGGGTGGTCACCGACAACGCCGGAAAAAGCGTGGCGAAGATCCTGGACCTGCTGGGCAAGGAGTGCCGGGCCATCCATGAGGAGGATATCGCCATGTGCCGGGCAATCTCCGAGTATGGTCTGAGCCTCATCAAGGACGGCGACGGTGTTTTGACCCACTGCAATGCGGGCCCGCTGGCGACTTCCCGGTATGGCACCGCCCTGGGCCCCCTGTTCCTGGGCAAGGAGCGTGGCATGAACTTCCACGTGTTCTCGGATGAGACCCGGCCTCTGCTCCAGGGCGCCCGGCTCACCTCCTACGAACTCCAGAAGGCGGGAATTGATGTGACGCTGATCTGCGACAACATGGCGTCCATCGTGATGAAAAACGGCTGGGTCCAGGCCTGCTTCGTGGGCTGTGACCGGGTGGCCGCCAACGGCGATACCGCCAACAAAATCGGTACCAGCGGCGTGGCCATCCTGGCCAAGCATTACGGCATCCCCTTCTATGTGCTGGGGCCCACGTCCACGATCGACCTCAACTGCCCCGATGGAGACCACATCCCCATCGAGCTGCGGGACCCCGACGAGATCCGCGAAAAGTGGTACGCGGAGCCCATGGCCCTGCCGGAGGTCAAGTGCTACAACCCGGCCTTTGACGTGACCGATCATACCTTGATTGCCGGTATCGTGACGGAGAAGGGAATCTGCCGTGCCCCCTATACGGAGAGCCTGGCCGCCCTCTTCAAAAAGTAAAAAAGCGTGAAAAATTAATGTGTTGTGCAGTGTTTGAAAAATTACGGCCTTGCAAAGATGCTGCGCAGATAGTATGATAAAGGTATCACTTGGATTTGCGAAGCCCGTGATCCAGTGGAGGAAAAACCAGCGGCGCAGGAGCGGCGGCCTGTTGCAGACAAACTGTCGTGTCTTTGCGCAGCCAAACAACTAGGAGGAATGAATGAGATGAAACTAAGCAAAAAGCTGGCGGCATTGTGCTTGTCCCTTGCGATGCTCCTGGCCCTGGCGGCCTGCGGCAGCACGGACACCACTGAGGAAAACAGCGGTGATACGGCCAACGACGATACCGCAACCGGTCTGAAGATCTGCATCATTACCACCTCCGGTATTGATGACGGTTCTTTCAACCAGAACTGCTACGAGGGTATCCAGGCCTTCCTGGCGGATCATCCGGACTGCACCGTCACCGACGTGAAGGAGCCCGACTACAATGAGCTGGTTCCCACGGTGGAGCGCATGGTAGGCGATTACGACGTGTTCGTCCTGCCCGGATTCAACTTCTCCAATGTGGGCGATGTGGCTGCGGCCAACCCCGACACCGATTTCATCGTGGTGGACTCCACCATCACCGACAGTGAAGGCAATCCCATGACCCTGGACAACGTCTACACCATGACCTTCTCCGAGCAGGAGAGCGGCTTCTTTGCTGGTGTGGCCGCTGCCATGGAGACCAAGACCAACAAGGTGGCCGTGGTCAACGGCATGGCTTATCCCTCCAACGTGAACTATCAGTATGGCTTTATGTCCGGCGTGAACTACGCCAACAAGCACTATGGCACCTCTGCTGAGTGCGTGGAGCTGCCCTCCTATGCTGGCGTGGATCTGGCCGGCAACAACGTGGGCGGCAACTACATCGGCGACTTCGCGGACGAGGCTACCGGCAAGGTTGTGGGTGACGCTCTGGTCGCCGAGGGTTGCGACGTGCTGTTCGTGGCCGCAGGCAACGCGGGCAACGGCACCTTCACTGCTGCCAAGGAGGCCGACGGTGTTTGGCTGATCGGCTGCGACGTGGACCAGTATGACGACGGCGCCAAGGGCGATACCAACATCATGCTCACCTCCACCCTGAAGAAGATGGACACCCATGTTCAGAAGCAGCTCACCGCCATCTATGACGGTACCTTCACCGGCGGGGACGCTTTCCTGGCAGTGGCTGATGATGGCGTTGGCTATGTCTCTGAGGAAGGCCGTCA
>FR890954.1:49097-61740 GCA_000436875.1 Oscillibacter sp. CAG:155
GTCTGCCGAGACGCTGGACAAGCTGGCTGAGTGCTATGCTCTGATCCTGGACGGCACCATCGTTCCCGCTGCCGACGCAACTGTGAACGACTATACCCCCGATAACTTCCCCGGTCTGTAAGACGAGAAAGGACGTGACCGCAATGACGAAAACCTCTGGTTCCGCCAGCATCCGCGTGGAGGATGCTGAAATCGCAAAGGTGGTACTGATGCCCGGTGACCCCCTGCGGGCCCAGTATGTGGCGGAGCACTATCTGGAAAATCCGGTGTGCTTCAACACGGTACGCAATATGCTGGGATTCACCGGCACCTATAAGGGGAAGAAAATCTCCGTGATGGGCAGTGGTATGGGAATTCCCTCCATGGGCCTGTATGCCACCGAACTGTACACCCAGTTTGATGTGGACGCCATCATCCGTATTGGTTCTGCCGGCGGCCTGTCTGACCAGGTGAAGATGCGGGACGTGGTGATCGCCATGGCGGCCTCCTCCAACTCCAACTATGGCGCCGCTTTTGACCTGCCTGGCTATCTGACGCCCGTTGCCGACTACGGTATGCTGGCCAACGCAGTGGAGTCTGCCAAGGAGCTGGGCCTTTCCGCCAAGGTTGGCCCCGTCTATACCAGTGACCATTTCTATTATCCCACCACTCTGGCCAATGACAAGGCCCGGGATCTGGGACATCTGGCTGTGGAGATGGAGACCGCCGGTCTCTATTGGACTGCCGCCAGCTGCCATAAGAAGGCGCTGAGCATCCTGACCATTTCCGACCACATTTACACCGGAGAGGCCCTTTCCGCCCAGGAGCGGCAGGAGTCCTTCCATGAGATGATGGAGGTGGCGCTGGAGACTGCCTGGCGGTGCATTGAATAAACAGTGATGTTACGTGCGCTGCCCCTCCCGTTTGCGGCCGCTCCCCCCCCCGCCGATCGTGACGGAAGGGGCAGCGCATCTTGATTGAAACCTAGAGAAAAGGGGGCAGGGGCATGGAAGACTATATTGTGGAAATGCGCCACATTACCAAACGCTTTCCCGGTATTGTCGCCAATGACGACGTCAGCATCCAAATTAAGCGCGGCGAAGTGTACGCGCTGCTGGGCGAAAACGGTGCCGGTAAGTCCACGCTTATGAGCATGCTCTTCGGCATGTATGAGCCGGACAGCGGAGAGATTTACATTCGGGGGGAGAAGGTGACCTTCCGTTCCTCCAACGACGCCAGCGCCCATAACATCGGCATGGTGCACCAGCACTTCAAGCTGGTGGATAACTACACGGTCGCAGAAAATATCGTACTGGGCATCGAGCCCATGAAAAAGCTGCTGGGATTTCTTCCCTGCGTAGATATCAAAACGGCCAATCGCCAGATTGAAGAGCTTTCCAAGCGCTACGGTCTGGAGGTCAATCCCACGGACAAGATCGAAGATCTGCCCGTTTCTGTCCGCCAGCGTGTGGAGATTTTGAAGATGCTCTACCGGGAGGCGGACATCCTGATTTTTGACGAGCCCACCGCCGTACTGACGCCGCAGGAGATCGACTTCCTGCTGAAGATCATCGGCGAGCTGCGGAAAAACGGGAAGACCATCATTCTCATTACCCACAAGATCGAGGAGATCAAAAAGATTGCAGACCGCTGCGCCATTTTGCACCGGGGCCGGCTGGTGGATGTGCTGGATGTTCAGAGCACCTCCTCCCAGGAGATGGCCAACCTGATGGTCGGCCGACAGGTGATGTTTTCCGCCAACAAGGCCGCACCCAAGTTCCGGGACACGGTGCTGGAGGTGGAACACCTGACGGTCCGCAATGCCCAGAAGCTGGATGTGGTGAAGGACGTGTCCTTCAAGATCCGGGGCGGCGAGATTTTTGCCATCGCCGGCGTCTCCGGAAACGGCCAGGGAGAGTTGGCTGACGCCATTGCCGGCATGGTCAAGACCCACAGCGGCACCATTCGGCTGGGAGGAACCGATATTACCGATTACAGCATCCGCCAGCGTGTGGAAGCGGGCCTCTCCTACATCCCGGAGGACCGGCAGGGCGTTGGCGTATTCATGGACCTCACGCTCTCCCAGAACCTGGCGCTGCGCCGGTATTACCGGGAGCCCTTCTCCAAGAACGGAATCCTGGATTTCAGCCAGTTTGACCGGTATGCGGAGAACCTGATCGAAAATTACGACATCCGCAGCGGCCAGGGCGGTAAGACCATCCTGCGCTCCATGAGCGGCGGCAACCAGCAAAAGGCCATTGTGGCCCGGGAGATTGAGGAACACTCCAAGCTCATCATCTTCGTTCAGCCCACCCGCGGTCTGGATATCGGTGCCATTGAGAATATCCACCGCCAGATCGTGGCAGAGCGGGACAAGGGAACGGCTGTGCTGCTGATTTCCCTGGAGCTGGATGAGATCATGGAACTGGCGGATACCATCGGCGTGATTTATAACGGCCAGCTGCTCAAGATCGCGGATGCCTCTACGATGAGCTCCCACGATGTGGGCAAATACATGATGGGGGTGAAAGAGGCATGAAGAAAGCACTGAACAAGCTGGCCTCCATCCTGGATGGCCATCGCTGGTCCTCTGTCGCCGTGTCCATTTTGAGCATTCTGCTGAGCCTGATCTGCGCCAGCATCATTTTGTTGGTGATGGGCAAGAACCCCTTGGTGGCGTTCCAGAGCTTCCTGCAGGGAGCCGGCTTCTGGCCGAAGGCTAACTACGGCGGCGGCACCGGCATGCTGACAGATCTGTTTTCCTTCCTGAACGTACTGGCACCCATGGTCCTGGCGGCGCTGAGCTTTGTGGTCGGCTTCAAGGCGGGCCTTTTCAACATCGGCATTTCCGGCCAGATGCTGGCCGCCGGCTTCCTGGCGACCTCTATCGTTGGCTACAGCGAGCTCAACGCGGTGATCGCAAAGCCCCTGGTGATTCTCATCGGCATCTTAGCTGGCGGTATCCTGGGTGCCTTCATCGGCTTTTTGAAGTACAAATTCAACATCCATGAGGTGGTTTCCACCATCATGGTCAACTATATCGTCAACTATCTGACCGGATTTTTCATCAACACCTATTTTGCGGACCCGCTGACCCGCTCGATGCGGATCTGCGGCAGCGAGGCTCGTCTTACCTGGACCAATGTCCAGCTGGCCGGTGTGAAGTGCAACGTTCCTCTGGGCGTTGTCCTGGCGGTGCTGGCGGCCCTGGTGGTCAAGTTTATCTTTGACAAGACGGTGTTTGGCTTTGAACTGCGGGCCGTGGGCATGAATACCCAGTGCGCCAAATATACCGGCATCCGCGTGGGCAGACGACTGATCGCCTCTATGGTGCTCTCCGGCATGCTGGCGGGCCTGGCGGGCGTTACCTACTACTGCGGTTACTACAACACCATCGTTCCCAAGACGCTGCCGGATCTGGGATATGACGCCATTGCTGTGGCACTGTTGGGCAACTCTGCCCCCATCGGCACGATTTTCGCCGGTATGCTGATCTGTATTTTCCAGACGGGCAGCAACTATATGAGCTCTACTCTGGGTGTTGCCAAGGAGATCGCCTCTCTGATTACGGGCATCTTGCTGCTCTTCTCTGCCTGCGGCGGTTACTTCCGCTATCTGGCCCGCCGCCGGCTGGAGCAGATTGAGGATGAAAAGGCTCAGCTGGCCAAGGCAGCTGCACGTGTCCAGGAGGCACCGGCAACAGCCCGAACGCAAGACCCGCCTCCGGCAGATGCACAACCGGGAAAGGAGGACGATTCCAATGTTGGATAAAGTCTTTATCGACGGCCTTTCCTTTGCCGCACCGCTTCTGGTAATGGCCATTGGTGCCATTTACTCGGAGAAGAGCGGCGTCACCAATCTGGCCATTGAGGGCTTCCAGGGCTTCGGTGCCTTTGTGGGGGCGCTGGTAGCTGTGCTTTTGATGCCCATCATGGGAGACGGCTCTCAGGCTGTTGTTTACATCGCCATGCTGGCGGCATTCGTGGGCGGCGCGATCTATGCCTGCATCCATGCGCTGCTGTGCGTGAAGTTCCGGGCCAATCAGGTCATCAGCGGCGTGGTGGTGAACATCCTGGCGGTGGCGCTGACGACGTTCCTCACCACTGCAACGAACAAGGTCCTTACTGACGGTCAGTCCTCCAACAAGTTCATTCTGAGTATCTGTGACCGCTTTGATTTCCCGATTCTCAGCAAGATCCCGGTGATCGGGGCGCTGTTCCAGAGCATGTACCTTTTTGAGTGGATTATCTTGGCTATCGCTGTGGTGGCCTGGTACCTGATGTACAAAACCCGTTTTGGCATGCGCCTGCGGGCCTGCGGCGAGAATCCCCAGTCTGTGGACGCCGCCGGCGGCAATGTGGACCGGACCCGCTTCATCGCGGTGATGCTCTCCGGCGCGCTTTCCGGTGTGGGCGGCATCTGCTTTGCCTACTCCATTTCCGCCAACTTTTCTCCCAACATCTATATGGGCTATGGCTACCTGGCCATTGCAGCCATGATCTTCGGAAACTGGAATATCCTGCCCACTGCGTTGGTGTGCCTGTTCTTTGGCCTGGCCAAGTCCGGCGGCTACCAGCTGTGCCTGGAGATGGGACTTCCCAGCAACTACTCCGATCTGTTCATGATGCTGCCCTACATTCTGACTCTGCTGCTGCTGGTCTTCTTCTCCAAGAAGAATCATCCGCCTGCGGCAGCCGGAGAAGCTTACGACAAGGGCAAGCGCTGAGCGATTGCCCAAACAAGAGGCGCCCTGGTTTCTTACGGCCGGAGCGCCTCTTTGACACAACCTGTGAAGGAGATGCCCTATGAGCAAGAAAATCCTCATTCAAAACGCAAAAGCCATCGTGACCTGTGATGCGCAGGACCGTGTGTTCTGGGATGCAGACATGCTGATCGAGGGGCCGAAGATCGTCAAGATTGGTTCCCACCTGACAGACCCCCATGACGAGGTGATCGATGCCACGGATATGTTTATCTATCCGGGGCTGATCAATACCCACCATCATTTCTTCCAGACCTTTGTACGCAACCTGAAGACCATCGACTACCCCAATATGACGGTGCCCCAGTGGCTGGACAAGGCCTATCGTGTTTTCCAGATGATCAACGACGAGGTAATTTATTATTCCTCCCTCACTGCCATGGCGGATCTTCTCAAGCACGGATGTACCTGCGCATTTGACCACCAGTACTGCTACACCAAATCCACCGGAAAGACGCCGGTGGACCGGCAGATGGAGGCGGCAAAGCTCCTGGGTATCCGCTACCATGCCGGACGGGGCGTCAACACGCTTCCCCGTGAGAAGGGCAGCACCATCCCGGAGAACATGCTGGAGACGACGGAGGAGTATCTGCAGGACTGCGAGCGGATCATCAATCTCTATCACGATCCCAAGCCCTACTCCATGTCCCAGATCGTCCTGGCACCCTGCCAGCCCATCAACAGCTACACGGAGACCTTTACGGAGACGGTGAAGCTGGCCCGGGCCAGAGGCGTGCGGATGCATACCCATCTGGGAGAGGGAGAAAACGAGATCATGATGGAGCGCTGGGGAAAGCGGACGCTGGACTGGTGCCAGGACATCGGCTTTATCGGCGAAGATGTCTGGTTTGCCCATTGCTGGGAGCTGACGCCGGAAGAGTATGCGGTGCTGGCCAAGGCGGGCTCCGGCGTGTCCCACTGCCCCGGCCCGGCGATTCTGGGCGGATTTCCCATCCTGCCTCTGGGCCAGATGGCGGAGATGGGCGTCTGCGTGAGCCTGGGCTGCGACGGTTCTGCCACCAATGACAGCTCCAGTCTGCTGGATTCCATGCGCACTGCCTGGATGATGCAGGCCTGGCACAGCAAGGAGCGGGGCGGCTGCATCTCTCCCTATGAGATGCTCAAGATTGCCACTGTCAACGGGGCCAAGACTCTTGGCCGCAGTGATCTGGGATCTCTGGAGCCGGAGAAGGGCGCGGACCTCTTTATGATCGACAGCGGAAAGCTGGAGCTGACCGGTACGCTGCATGATCCCCGGAATCTGCTGGCCCGGGCGGGCGTTACCGGAGAGACCGCACTGACCATGGTCAACGGCAAGGTGGTCTTCCGGGACGGCGTTCTCACCGGCGTGGACGAGCGGGCGTTGGCAAAAGAGGGCGAGGCTGTCTGCACCCGTGTCCTGCGGGATCACTGCGACGCATTTCGGAACCTGTGCTGAGTAACCTGAGAGAAAGGACTGCCTGACGACCGGAGCCGATCCGTAATTATGACACCAGCCGGTCAGAGAGCTGTAAAACCATATGATCCCCAACGGGCGGAGAAATTCCGCAGTCCATTGGGGAGCATGTTTTTGGCAGAAAATAAGAGATGAAGAAAAAGTTCCCTGTGATTCTGATGTGTTCTGTTTGGCCACAGGAGGCTCTGTGTGGTCAGGCAGGCAGCGGTCAGGAAATTTAAACAGCGGGCATCTGAAACGGCCTCAGAGTCCGCCAGGAAGAGAAACAGGGAGGAGATATGCTGTCCTGCTTCCCACCGAGCAAATACCAGGTCCGTGAGACGGGTACCGGCCGAATAAAATGGGAAGGGCGGCACATATATGCCGCCCTTCCCTCTTGTACGAAATTCAGACGTGGATGCCGCCCACGAAATATGTATTGTAGTAACCGCTGGTCAAGCCGCTGATGATCACACCGCCGCTGCTGGAAGAGGAGGAGTGAATGAACTGACCATTTCCAATGTAAATACCAGCGTGGGAGCAGGCCTTACCGGCGTTACGGCTGGGATCGTTGAAGAAGACCAGATCGCCGGGCTGCAGGGCACCGATGCTCCAAACCTTGGTGCCGAGGCCGCTCTGCCACTGGCCGGTGGCGGTGTGCGGCAGGGAGTAACCGAACTGCCGATAGACATACATGGTGAAGCCAGAACAGTCAAAACCGCTGGGAGAAGCGCCGCCGTACACATAACGAGTGCCCAGATACTGCTTGGCGGTATCCACGATGGCGCTGCCGCTGCTGCTGTTGCCATTGGCGGTCAGATCCAGGAAATCGCTGCGGATATATCCTTCCGTACCATACTCGCAGGTGACATCATACCAGCCGTTCTGAAAGCCGTTGACCGTCACGATGGTGCCGGTGTCCACAGCTGCCAGAACGGAAGCGCTGGTAGAAGCGGAGGAACGAACGTTGACACCGTCGGAGTTCACCTTGCCGCAAGCAGTGAACACGTTGTCCTGGTCAATGGCCAGATAGTCGGAGGAGATATAACCGACTTTGCCGTCATAGCTGACATGGTACCAGCCATTGGAGGCATCGCTGTCCAGAACGGCCACAGCCACACCCTTGTCCAGGGTGGAGACGATAGAGGCAGAGGTGGAGGCATCGGCCCGCATTCTCAGGGAGGAACCGGTCGTGGAGCCAACGGCAACAGCCTGATCGGCTGCCAAAGCGGTGGCGGCAAGCAGCAGGGTCGTGACTACGGAGAGGAACAGGACCTTTGCTGCTTTTCCTGCGAAGTGTGTCATCGTTACGCTTCCTTTCGTACAGTTAATCAATCATTTTGTGCAAAGGAAAAGCCGGCTTATTTTTCTTTGCCGGCCAGAGCCCGTTCCAACCAGATCGCGGCCACATCCATGGCGGCGTACAGGCTGTCCTTCTCGCTCTTCTTCACCACCCGGTCCCGGGATTTCAGATCG
Source organism: Oscillibacter sp. CAG:155 (assembly GCA_000436875.1). GTDB lineage: Bacteria > Bacillota > Clostridia > Oscillospirales > Oscillospiraceae > Oscillibacter. The sequence goes on from FR890954.1 coordinate 56,750, forward strand.
GGGTCCGTCAGCTGCAGCTGCACCGAGACCTTCGTGGCAACGTCCAGATCCTGCTCTTTCTTAGTGTCCAGAATCTGCATCATAATAATATATTTTTCAGCCATCGTTCCGTAGTAGATCAGATTGTCGACCCGACGGAGAGGATGGCCCTTGTACATCAGGCCTTCCGCTTTGGCGGACTTGTGTTCAGCCATGGAAACACTCCTTTGAAAAAATTGTAACCAAATTGTAACATGTCTTTTCCAATTTGTCAACGATGGGCTTGCTACTTTCCCGTGAAAAATTTTCCCATTGTGGAAAAACAGCCTCAAAAGCCGGATAACAGGCGTGGCGCAGAACATCTGAGGCCGCAGATTTGGGATACGGTGTGCGCAGCGGACAAGAAAAAACCGCGTGTGGGAAATGTTCCCGGCACACGGCTGGTAACAAAAAAGCCGCAGGGCCTTTTGGCCCTGCGGCAAAAGACAGCTTATTGGCCCAAGTACTTGCGTACCAGCACCTGAAGCAATTCGTCCCGGTCGATCTTGCGGATCAGCGTACGGGCATTGTTGTGGTTGGTGATATAGGTGGGGTCCTCAGAGAGAATATAACCGACGATCTGATTGATGGGGTTATACCCTTTTTCCTCCAATGCCTGATAGACGGTGGAGAGGATTTGATGGATCTCCGCATCCTTTTCCATCGCAATACTGAATTTTCTGGTAAAATCGTCCATGCAGACACCACCTTTCTCTCTTTGGATACAATTCCAAAGATAGACTTAGTATACTCGTTTTTTTCCCCGCTGTAAAGCATTTCCCTGGGAATTTTCAGAAGAATTTGCGTGAGGAACAGCGAAAATGGCTTTGCATTCTCCGGGAGATTCCACAGCGGACAGATGAGCCGGACGGGAAGAAGGAGAACGCAAAATTACCTGAAACGGCAGCTTTCCCCAATCCGTGGCGGCGGGACAGCCGGCGGCTGAGAGAAGACAGGGAAGACCTGCTTCTGCTTACCGCAAAACGGCACCCAGCTCCGTACCCAGCAGCTCCAGAATACTCTTGACGTCCGCGTCCGCCTCTTCGGCAGTGAGGCTGCGCTCATCGGAGCGCAGTTCCAGATTGAAGGCCACACTCTTTTTGCCCTCGGGGATGCCCGCTCCGGTATAGATGTCGAAAAGCGTCACACTCTTGAGCAGGCCATGGGCACCCCGACGGATGCAATCTTCCAGCGTGCCCACTGTGATCGCCGCGTCGCAAACCACGGCGATATCCCGGGTGACGGCGGGGAACTTGGGCAGGGGCTGATAGACGGCCTTGCCGCCCATGCTGGCATAGAGCGCATCGAAGGAGAGCTCCGCGGCGTACAGCTCGCAGTCCACGCCGTAGTTTTCCGCCACGTGGGGATGGATCTGGCCCAGGATGCCCAGCAGCGTCTCGCCGCAGTAGACCTTGGCACAGCGGCCGGGATGATAAGAGGGATTCCCGCTCTCTGCCACATAGGTGACACCGGTGATCCGCAGGCCTTCCAGAATGGTCTCCACGGCGCCCTTGAGGGCGAAGAAGTCCATATCGGCTCCATAGGCGCCCAGAGAGAGCACCTTGGGCTCGTTGGCCATACCGGAGCCGTCGTTCTTGGCAAAGTAGGTGCGGCCCAGCTCATAGAGCTTGGCGGACTTGTTGCGGAAGTTGTAGTTGCGGGTCAGGATCTCCAGCATAGAGGGCAGCGTGGTGGTGCGCATGATGGAGGTATCCTCGCCCAGGGGGTTGAGGATCTTCATGGAGGTGCGCAGGGGGGAATCCTTGGGCAGATCGATCTTGTCGTAGTAAGAGGGGCTGATGAAGGAGTAGGTGATGATCTCGCTGTACCCGGCACTGCGGCACAGGGCGCCCATGGTGTTTTCTGCCTTCTGCTCCGGGGAGAAGCCCCGGCGCTGGTTCAGGCCGGAGGAGAGGGTGTCGGGGATCTTGTTGTAGCCGTAGAACCGGGCCACTTCCTCAGCGATGTCGGACCAGTGCTCCACATCGCTGCGCCAGGAGGGAACCAGAATGGTGTCGCCCTCCAGACCGAAGCCCAGGGACAGCAGGATGCGGCGCATCTCCTCCTCGGGAATGTCGGTGCCCAGGAAGCGGTTGAGCTTGGCGGGTTCCAGCTGCACAGTAACGGGGGCGGAGTCCTTGGCGATCACGTCCATGACGCCGTCCACCACTTCGCCGGCCCCCAGCAGTTCCACCAGCTCGCAGGCCCGCTGAACTGCCTTGAGGGTATTCATGGGGTCCAGGCCCTTTTCATACCGGGAGGAGGCCTCGGTGCGCATGTTCAGCGCGGCGGCGGTGCGGTGGATGGAAGTGCCGCTGAAGTTGGCGGACTCAAAGAGAACCATTGCGGTGTCGCCGATGATCTCACTGTTGGCACCGCCCATGACGCCGGCCACGCACACCGGCTTGTGGGCATCGCAGATGCAGAGCATGTCGGGGGTCAGGACATGGTCCTTGCCATCCAGGGTCTGGATGGTCTCGCCTTCCCGGGCAGTGCGGACGATGATCTTTCCGTCCTCCACACAGGAGAAGTCAAAGGCGTGCATGGGCTGGCCATATTCCAGCATCACGTAGTTGGTGATATCCACGATGTTGTTGATGGGGCGGACACCGGAGTTGCGCAGCCGCTCCCGCATCCAGGCGGGGGAGGGCTGGATCTTTACGTTTTTCACCAGCCGGGCGGTGTACCGGGGGCACAGCTCGCCGTCTTCGATCTCAATGTCCAGATGATCGGCGATAGAGCCGCCGCAGCCCTTGATCTCGGGGGTGTGGAGCTTGAGCTCCTTGCCGAAAGTGGCGCTGGCTTCCCGGGCAAGGCCGATGACACTCAGACAGTCCGGCCGGTTGGGGGTGATCTCAAATTCCACCACGTGGTCGTCGGCACCGATGACCGCGGCGATGTCGTCGCCGGGCTGGATGCCCTCTTCGTGAAGGACCCAGATGCCGTCGGCGATGCAGTGAGGAAATTCTTTCTGGTCGGCGCGGAGATCCTCCAGGGTGCAGATGTGATCCTTGGCGGCGTCATAGGCCACCAAGTCGCCGGTATGGAGGTTGGAGCAGATGGTGGAGGTCTCTGCTTCGCCGGAGCCGGTTTCCAGCTTCACAGTATACGCGAGGCCGGTGCTTTCCACAGCGGTGACCTGGGCAGCGGCGACAGAGCCGAAGAGCTTGTGGCCGGGCTGGATATCGGCGGGTATGGAGGGCTTTTCCTTGTTCAGGGGATGGTAGTCATTGAGCAGCGCGGCGGGGGTGATAACGGCGTCGGGATAGTCGTGCTCCGCAGTCAGCCCCAGCTCCTTGAGGGAGCAGAGCATGCCGTTGGACACCACGCCCCGGAGCTTGCCCTTTTCAATTTTCACGCCGCCGGGCAGCAGGGACTTGTGCTTGGCAACGGGCACCAGATCCCCCACGTGGATGTTCCAGGCACCGGTGACGATCTGGGTGGGGGCGTCCTCGCCCACATCCAGCTGGCAGATCCACATATGGTCGGAGTCCGGGTGCTTTTCCATGGACAAAATGCGCCCGGCCACCACGTTTTTCAGGGAGTCGTTCAAAACCTCGGTGATTTCCACCTTGGAGCCGGAGATGGTCATAGCCTCGGCAAAGTCGTGGTCGCTGACCTCCCGGACGTCTACAAATTCATTGAGCCATTTGCGGGAAAGTTTCATATTCAATACACCTCATTGAAAAAGGATAGAGCCGGAAAGAAACCGGAACGGCAGGGGCGGAAAGGCGCCTGCCATGGGGGCGGCTCCGAACTGAGGCCATGGGGGCGTCTCAGAACTGAGAGAGGAAGCGCATATCGTTTTCAAAGATCAAGCGCAGGTCGCTGATCTTGAACTGGCCCATGGCCAGCCGCTCCAGGCCCATGCCGAAGGCAAAGCCGGAGTAGACCTCCGGGTCGATGCCGCAGCCCCGCAGGACCTTGGGGTGGACCATACCGGCGCCCAGGACCTCGATCCAGCCTTCGCCCTTGCAGGTGGGGCAGCCTACGCCGCCGCACTTGTGGCACTGGATGTCCACCTCGCAGGAGGGCTCAGTGAAGGGGAAGTGATGGGGACGGAAGCGGGTCTTGGTATTGGGGCCGTAGATCTCCCGGATGACGGCGTTGAGGGTGCCCTTCAGGTCCGCCATGGTGATGCCCTTGTCCACCACCAGGCCCTCGATCTGATGGAACATGGGGGAATGGGTGGCATCCACCTCATCCTTGCGGTACACCCGGCCGGGAGAGATCATGCGGATAGGCACACCGTAGGTCTCCATGGCCCGGATCTGCATGGGAGAGGTCTGGGAGCGCAGAAGGATGGAAGAGTCCTCCGTCAGGTAGAAGGTGTCGGTCCAGTCCCGGGAGGGATGGTTCTCCGGAGCGTTGAGCTTGGTGAAGTTATACTCCGCCTGCTCGATCTCCGGGCCGTCCATTACCTCAAAGCCCATGTTGATGAAGATTTCCTTGATCTCATCCAGAACGGTGTACATGGGGTGCTTGTGGCCGATCTCCACCTTTTTGCCGGGGATGGTCACATCCACGGTCTCAGCCTTCAAACGGGCGGCCATGGCCTCCTGAGCCAGGGCATCGGAACGGGACTCGATAGCCGCTTCCAGAGCGGCGCGGACGTCGTTGGCCAGCTGGCCCATGACGGGGCGCTCCTCGGGGGAGAGCTTGCCCATCTGCTTGAGCACGGCGGTGAGCTCGCCCTTCTTGCCCAGGTAGCGGACCCGGACGGCTTCCAGATCGACGGCGGTCCGGGTCTCAACCCCGGCATCCAGCGCGCTCTTGCGGATGGCTTCCAGTTGTTCTTTCATATGAATACTCCTTTACTTGGATGTGGATTGCCGGAATATGGGCGGGCAAAACAAAAAGCCCTCCGTCCCATCTGCTGGGACGAAAGGCATTCCTTCCGCGGTACCACCCAAATTCGCATGGTGCTCCATGCGCACTTGTGCCCCTGTAACGCAGGGCCGACGGCCGTGTCT
>FR890954.1:61757-63877 GCA_000436875.1 Oscillibacter sp. CAG:155
GTGTCGCCCCGGCGTCTCCCGGGCGAACCAAACCGGGCGCGTGCAGTCTGGCTTGCAGCCGGTGACCAGACCTCTCTTGGCGGCGCTTATCGGTTATTTTCCCGTTCATCGCTGATAACACTTAACACTTATAGCACAGAAAAACGGGAATTGCAAGCCCCAATCCGCCAAAATCAGGCGGATTGGGGCCGGAAATCTCAGGAGAGGAGACGGCCGTCCATGAGATCCTCCATTTCTATGGCAGCCACCATGCCGTCTTTCAGGAAAAAGGCGATGTGCTTGCAGGAGGCCAGGCCGCCGGGCTCCCACACATAGACGCGGTCAAAGGACATCGGCCGGGAGGGCTGGAGGGCGTCATAGGGCTGCGCGGAGGGATATGTGTCCAGCAGCTCTTCCGCAGTGGAGCCCACCTGAATGCCGCCCAGGGTCTCCGGTCCCGGCGTGTCCGTAAACATGCGGAATACATAGCAGTTCCCCGTGTCGGGAACGGCAGAATATGTTACCTCCACCCCCTGGAACGAAAAGGTGTAAATACTGTCCCCGTTGTCACCGGTTCCGGCGGGCTCCGGAGAATCCGGGAAACCGGGGTTTCCCCAGGGATAGGCCCCCTCTTTTTCCCCAAGGGACAAGAAGGTGCCGTCCGTCACCAGGCAGAAGGAGGCGGTGGCATCGTCCGTCGCCAGCTTTATGGCCCTTTCCCGGGCGGCCTTCAGATCTTCCAGCATGGTTTGCTGCACCGCATCCCGGGGCTGGAAGGTGTCGAGGATCTCCTCAAACCGTGCCTGTTCCTCTGTGGAAAACCAGGCATAGACGTCATAGGCCGGGCCCTCCACCACGGCCTGCGCGTTTTCCAGAGGGCTTTCGGCCAGAGGGGCCAGGGCGGAGAACCAGCTCTCCGGATTATCCAGGAACCGCTGGGTGAGCAGCGTGGCGGCGCCTTCACTGAGGGCGTCGGCATGCAGCAGCCAGCAGCCCAGCTTGTAGTCGGACCACGTGTCCATGGCCGGCTCGTCATCTGCAAATGCGTCCGGGCCGTAGCAGAAGGTGAACACGGTCTCCGCGTCCAGATCCAGGTCGTCGCTGGGACAGAAGCTGGTAAAGCGCCAGCCGTCTGCCGTGCGCTCCAGATCCAGCACGGACTGGGAGTAACCCACGGTAGCTGTAGGTGCGGACCGGGTCTCCTGGGTGCCGGGAACGGGAACCGGCTGGGAATCCTCGTATTGGGCCCAGAAGGTGAGGGTCACGGTCCAGTGGTCCGCGTCGGTCTGCGCTGCCGACACGGTCTTGTCCAGCAGATAGAGATTGCTGCCCCGGTCGGCGCTCTGGGCATAGAGTACGCCGTCAAAGTCCCGGTAGTGGTCCGGGGACAGCGAGAACAGGGATGCCGCCAGCTCCGGGGAAAAATAGGACTCCACCAGGGATTGAAGGTCCGCCAGAGTAGAGAGGGTCACCGGGGTGGCGGCGTAGGTTACAGTGCTGTCGGCAGGGGAGGAGGTATGCAGAGTGGGCATCGGGTAGGACTGGCAGTCCACCCGGTAATAGGTCTGTCCGTTTTCCGTGCGGCTGTCCGACGCATCCAGCGGCAGCGTGGTCAGGTCAAACCAGTCATAGACCTGGGCCGCGGCGGCGTAGAAGTTTTCCACATCCGCTTTTCCGGGGGCCTCCGGAAAGGCGGAAGGCGACGGGGTGTCCGGCGTATGGGCGCAGCCGGTCAGAAGGGCCAGCAGCAGACAAAAAAGGGCGGTTCGCTTCATGGAAACACCTCCTTATTTAATGTGAGCATAGCAGAATCCAGCCGTGGATTCATGACGATTTGGTAACAGATTCTTGCATCGCGGCGGGGAGTTTCCTATAATAGCATCATTCAAATGACGGGAGGAAGGCAAGATGAAGCTGGCATCGGCGGCGCAGATGAAGGAACTGGACCGGCAGGCCATTGAAGAGCGGGGAATTCCCTCCATTGAGCTGATGGAGCGGGCGGCATCCGGGATCGCGGAGACCGTGGCGGGGCTGCTGCCCCGGCGGAGCGGAAAATGCCGGGCGGCGGTGCTGTGCGGCGCGGGCAACAACGGCGGAGACGGCATTGCTGCCGCCCGGCTGCTGCATCTGCGGGGGGTTCG
>FR890955.1:0-12822 GCA_000436875.1 Oscillibacter sp. CAG:155
CCTTATTCTTTGATATAGCGATGCAAAAATTGATCCGTTTTCTCTCAAGAAAGTCTTGTATGTTTTTCAAGACAGAGGTACCATTTTTCAAACTTTGAGGTAAACTGTGCCGCCTAGAGTATCACCGTGGGTCACGGATTCTGGCCGAAACTATTCCGCTGACCACATGTAAGACCACAGTCAGCGCTGGAACACCTGGAAACAGAGGGGACAAGAGTGCTAGAAAGTAACTGATCTGGAACAGAAATGACTATAAACTACTATAAACGACTATAAAAAATGCTGAAAACCTCTTTGGGAGGTTTATGGTATTCGAAACGAATAATTGCAAAAAAATGACCAATAATCTTTCAAAGCGCGAATAACCTTCGCAAAGGGCGGGAAATAGTTATGAGTTTTTATAAAAATTGGCCATCATAAACAATGCTGAAAAAACTGCTGAAACAGGCGCAAAAGTGCTTGAAATTTTCTGAAGAGAGAATAAAAGCCTTTATTTCTTTCCTTATAGTTGAATTTCCTGAGCATTCAAAACTGCTTACTGTCCATTTCCTCGTGTATTTCTTGGCGTTTTACACCAAAGATTCTCCCTGAAGATACTTTTTAGTATTTAATCTTTGTCTGGAGCGGACTTTGATTGTTCTGAAGAAGGAATCTCCACGAACTATGAAAAGATTCAGAATATGGCCGACAAATGATTCTCTGGATGAGACTGCAGGGGAAATTTCTGAAAAGGATCGTACTGCAATGAGCACCAGAATGAAAAGATGTCAAGGCGTAAAGATCCGGGGGGATCATTACCCGGAAGAAATATCATACGGAAAAAGGAAATCTCATTTCCGCATTGAAAATGCCACTCATTGCGAAACGGGAAAAATTGGATAGGTTTGCCTGGATGATTGTCCCTTCCAAATTGAAATAATTTAGAGGACCCTATTCTTTGATATAGCGACGCAAGCTTTGGACGGTTTAATCCCTGAAAACGGGGCGATCTTTTGCCGTGAAACAGGGGGAGAGGGAGTACCAAAAGCAGGGAAGAAAACGGTATCATTTACCACATCCAAAGGTACCAATGCCACACATCAAAGGATAAAAACAATATCTCCGCCAGGAGCAACCATTTTGCAAAAAACGTTTTGCAATATACAGGCCATTACACTACAATCTCTACCCGGCTGCCGCCGGTTTTCTCCTTGGTCACAATGATTTGCTTATCTATTTTTTCTTTCAGCTCCGTCACATGGGAGATAATGCCTACCAGGCGTTTGCCTTCCGTAAGACCTGTGAGGGCGCGGATGGCTTGGGCAAGGGACTCCTCATCCAGGGAGCCGAATCCCTCATCTACAAACATGGTGTCCAGCCGAATGCCTCCCGCGGCAGACTGCACTTCATCAGAAAGACCCAGGGCCAGGGAAAGGGACGCTTTGAAGGATTCCCCACCGGAAAGGGATTTTACACTGCGTTCTGATCCATTGTAGTGGTCAATTACATCCAGTTCCAGGCCGCTCTGACTGCGGTTATTGTCTGCCTCTCTCCGGCGTTTGAGCTCGTACTGTCCTCCGGACATGACCAGCAGCCGGAGATTGGCCCGCTGGAGGATGCGGTCAAAGAAGGTCATCTGGATATAGGTCTCCAGGGCGATTTTTTCTCGATCGCGAAGCCGTCCGTTTACAGTATCCGAAAGCGCTTGCAGCCATTGCTGCCGCTTTTCCAGCTTTTCCAGATCTATCACTTTCTCACAGATGTTTTTTAATGCGGTTTGGTTGGTAACCAGGCGGGCGTGGATGGTTTTCTGGGTATTGTTTGCCTCTGCACGCTGGCGGGTCAGTTCCTGGCTTTGCTGCTGCAATGCCTCCATGTCCACCGCCTGTGCGTTCTTCAGGAAATCTTCCTGTTCTCTGATTGCAGCATCGGCAGCGGCCAGCTCCTTCTGCCGATCTTCGGCTGTTTTGCGGGCTTGCTCCAACGCATCAGCAAGTGTCCCAAGTTCCTCCTGCAATGCAGAAATTTTCTGCCGAGCACGATCCTGATCCGGGAAAGACAGCCGGTCATGCAGGGTTTGAATCTGTCCGGACAGTTCCTCCTGCCGGCTTCTGGCACCTGCCAGGTCTTCGCTTTGTTTCTTGGCGGAGTCCTCCAATACCCGCAGTTCCTGCTCTGCCAGAGGGATCTTCTGGTTCAGTTCCTGCTTTTTTTGCAGTCTGTTCCCCAATTCCTGCTCCAGCTTCGCCATCTGTGCGATTTTCTCCGCCGCCTCAGACAAAGCCTGGGTAATCACCGCCGAAGCGTCTTCCAGAGAGCAGGTCTGTAAATGGGCGGATAGTTCCCCATGAAGGTTGTCCTCCAGCTGGGCTCGCTGTCCGCCCAGCGTACCCAGAGAGACTTCAACCCGCTTGATGCTCTCTGTCATTTCCGCTGCTTGCGCTTCCAACTCTGTCAGGGAATCTGCTTGGCGGGCGATTTCCTGCTCCAGTTCTGTACGATGGGTGAGTTGGGCTTCCTTCTCCAACAGCGCCTGGCGCAGCCGGGCAAGTTCTTCCGCCCCATCCGCCTGACAGGCCACCAGCTGTTCATGGGCTGCGCTCAAAACCGGCGAATCGATATAATCTGTCATGTCCTGGATCAATTGGTTTTTCCGGCCTTCCAGAACGGCTTTCTGCGTTCCGGCGGCCATGCTGGTATCCTGCATTCTCTGCTGTGCTGTTTCCCATGCGGTCTTGGCCTCCTCCAGTTCCGCCTCGGTAGGGGCATCACCGGACAGCTGGGCGGGAGTAGGATGATGGAGAGAGCCGCACACCGGACAGGGCTGGCCATCCGTCAGCGACTGCGCAAACAAGCCGGCCTGTTCGTCTAAAAAGGCACGATTCTTCCGTCGGTATCGTTCCTCCAACTGCTCAGACCGCTCTCTGGCCTGTTCGTAATCTGCCTGGGCTGCCTGCAGCGAGAGTTCCGCTTTGCTGTATTCATCCAGTCCACCTAGCAGGTCAGAAAGAGCATGTTGTCTCTTCTGTACCTGATCCTGGTGATGGAGGAGTTCCAGCTTTTCTTCAGAAAGCCCGGCTGAGGCCTGGAAGCTATTCTGGTTGGCCCGCAGCGCTTCCTTTTCCTCTGCAAGCCGGGCGGCCAATTCAGCCTGCTTTTGGATCAGTTCCTCATACTGATGCTGCGCTGTACCGATCTCCTGAAGGCATACCTGCCATTGCTCAATCTGGGTTTTCAAAGCGGTCAGCGCGGCTTGATGGCTTTCGACCTGATCTCGCTCCCGCAGCAGGCGTTCCTGCTCTGTATCCACCAAGGCAAGCCCGGTCAGTTCCTGTTTCCATTCTCCCAGCAAGCCTTCTTTTGCAGCTCGCTCCTCTGCCTGCTGGCTGCATGTTTGCTCCAGTGCCCCGATGCTTGCTACTAAGGCAGTCAGAACCATCTCCTGTTGGGACAGCTCCTGATATCGGGGCAATTCCGCCTCCAAAGCGGCTAGCTCTTTCCCCAGAGACTCCTGTTGAGGTACCTTTGCTTGCTCTGCCTCCAGAGCTTTCTGCGCTGCCGCTGCCTGAGACGCCAGTTCTTCCCGTTCCTTACGGGCCTGTTCCAGCTTTTCTCTGACCTTTTGGGCCTCCTGCGCCTTTCCCAACAGGGCGGAGGATTCTTTCAGCGATTCATCCAGCTGGTCCAAAATCTCCTGACAGGATGTTTCCTCTTTCTGATCCTGATCGATCAGCCGTTGAATCAGCTCAACTGTTTCCTGAAATGGCAGATCACCTGATTGGGCCTTCAACACTTTGGGCTGCAACGGATCATTTTCCTGGCAGACTACGCCGCCGATGTACTGCTGCACGCTGGCACGGGCAGACTCGCAGTCCCGCTGAAGCCCCATGGCCTGGCCCTTTACGTTCTCCTGAAACACCATGTAGTAACGGGTTTTGAAAATTTCCCGGAAGATCTCCTGACGGCTTTTGGTATCCGCCTGCAGCAGTTTGCGGAAATCGCCCTGTGCGATCATGGCAATCTGAGAAAACTGACTGCGGTTGAGGCCGATGATTTCGGTAATCTCCCGGGTGACCTCCCGGGCTTTGGTCACCAGACGGCCGCCCGGAAGGCACAGCTCCGCGTCTGCTTTCTGGATTGTCGTACCGCCGCCCTTTTTGGAAGGACGCTCATACTCCGGATTCCGGCGGACGGTGTAGGTTTTCCCGCCGTAAGAGAAGACCAATTCTACCTGTGTGGGTGTCTCCGGCTGGGCATATTTGGAGCGGAACATGGATGGATCCCGGTCATCTCCGCTGGGCTCCCCATAGAGAGCATAGGTAATGGCGTCGAAGATCGTGGTCTTACCTGCACCGGTGTCTCCGGTGATCAGGTAAAGCCCCTGCTCGCCCAGTTGTTCCAGATCCATGATTACCGCCCCCGCGTATGGACCAAAGGCGGATACGGTCAATTTCAGTGGCCTCATTACTCACCCTCCTCCCAAATGCGCTCCATCAATGTCTGGGCGAAAGCACGCTGCTCCTCGTCCATGGGTTGTCCGTTCTGCTGCTCATAAAATTCCTCCAGTAATTCCAGAGGCGATTTACGCTCTAAGTCTTCCACACCGTCCGGGTGGATTCCTGCCCGGGTTCGTTTGTTGTCATAGTCCAGCTTCATCAGGTAGGGATAGATGATCTGCAGCTTCCGAACGGCATCCGGAATGTCCTCCTCGTCCGTGAGGGTGATGTGGACATAGTCCGCCCGGTAGCTTGTCCCTTCATAGAAACCGCGGAAGGTCAACTCCTCGTAGGTTCCCCGCAGCTCCACCAGGTCTCTCTGGGGGATCAGGGGCACGGTGCGGACAGACACCGAACCTTTCGGCCCCAGTTCCACCACAGTCACGGACTTCTGATGACCGGCCTCTGAGAAGGAATATTTCAGAGGCGTACCACAGTAGCGCACTGTGGCCCGGCCTACCTGCTGGGGGCCGTGGATATGGCCCAAAGCCACATAGTCGAAGGGATCAAATACAGTTGCGTCCACATTGTCTGTCCCGCCGACGGATAATTCTTCTGAGTCGCAGCGGGCGGCGCCGGTGACAAACTGGTGGGTGACCAATACATTTCTCTCTGCCGCATCCACATTCATCGCCTCAATGGCCGCATGCAGGGCATCCGTATAGGTGGAAATCTCCTGTTCGGGGAAGCACCGGCGCACATGGGCCGGCTTCACAAATGGCAAAAGATAAACCTTTACCGGACCATATTCGTCGGTAAGCGTAATGGGAGCAACTTTGCCGTCATAGACCGGCGCCAGATAGACGCCGCTGCGCTCCATCAGCCGTCCGCCAAAGGCCATGCGCTCCGGAGAATCGTGATTGCCGCTGATGAGGAATACCCGCAGGCTCTGTTTGGACAGGCGCACCAGAAAATCATCCAACAGGGCCACTGCCTCAGCGGAGGGCACCGACTTGTCATAGACATCTCCGGCAATCAGAACTCCGTCCGGTTTCTCTGCATCCACGATACGGAGGATCTCTGTGAGGATGTATTGTTGATCCTCCAGCATGGAAAACTCATTGACCCGCTTGCCCAAATGCAGGTCAGAGAGATGAATGAATTTCATTGGGATACCTCCTAGAGAAGCAGTATGCGGAACGATCATAATCACGGCGTAAAGACCAAGAAAATGCCAGCGTGATTCATTTCCATTATACTGAATCAACCATTCTGTGACAAGAAAGACAGCTGACCTGCCGGCCCAATCCATTTGCTTTTATAAGAATAACCCCTGTGAAATCACCGGATTTCACAGGGGCTATTTTTATTTAGAGCGTGTTAAGAACGAACCTATCTATTTTGAAAATAACTTGTATGCCCTTGCAGGGAGAGGAATAATCTGTCGAACTGAGCATGAAGCAATCCCTCTCGTTAGACTATGGACACGGGCATCGGGGGAGGGTCGAAACTTTTCTGCTGACCACATGTAAGACCACAGACAGCGTCGGAGTACACGGAAACAGTGGAAACATGAGCGCTAAAAAGTAATTGCTTTGGAGCGGAAATGACTATAAATTGCTATAAACAACCATAAAAAATACCGAGAACCTCTTTGAGTCGTTTCCAGCATCAGAAACGAACAATTGCAAAAAGATGACCAATAAGATTTCAAAGCACGGATAACGCTCTCAAAGGTTGGAAAATAGTTGTATATTTTTATTAAAATCGGCCATCGCAAACAGCGGTGAAAAACCTTCTGAAACAGGTATAAAGGTGCGTAAAATTTCCAAAAACGGCAATAAAGGTTTTTATTTCTCTCGTTATAATTGAATTTTCGGAGCATTAAAACTTGTTTACAGTCCGCTTCTTCCCTTATCTCTTGGAATCCTGTCTCAAAGGTCTTCGTTGAATATACTTTTTAGTGCCTATTTCTTTGTATATAGCATGTTAAAAACTGATATGCTTGGGGGGACTTGTATTCCTCCCGATTAGGATCCACTTAAGCAGACATTGTTCCATTAAACGGAGTCTCCTGGTGTTCTTTAGCTAATGTTTCCTTTTTCTTTCATAGCCTGCTTAACATCTTCACGAGTAATCCTATAATACTGCAATACGCGAAGAACATCTGTGTTACATATTTGCCCTTAACATCATTAAAGTCATAATTATGACAGCAGGATTTCCAGCGTAATCCTGCGTTACTGCCGCAGACTTAATTTCCACCATCCAATGAGAAAGCGGGAAAGATGGGCTGAGAATATGATTTCTCAGCCCATCTTTCCTCTTTGTCTACAGGCCCCTTATTCTACCTTATCCCGGTATGGGCTGGGGAGTATTTCTGACCACAGAACCTACCACACATCGCCTCGGACCACACGGAAAGGGGTTCAGTTCCTGGTTCGGGAGCCGACCCCCTTTTAATATTTAGGCGGCGTAAGCGTTTGAAGGCAATTATCTCCGAGACAGTAATAGGCGATGATTCTGACGAATACTTCTCCTTCACGCAGAAAACATGATCTTTTCATGGTTAAAGCACAAAATGAAGCATAAAGATAAAAATAAGATACAGCACCATCATGTGCAGGGGATAAAATGAATAGCAAAAATATTGCCACCATTTTTTATGATATCCCAGTTCTCCATTGTACAGCCAAATAATCGGTAAAGATAACAGGGCAAGGCCTTGCTGAACAACTTCCAATGTAACTCCCAATATATTTACTTCAAAATAATATCCTCCTAAGAATTCCACATTGATATAGTACAAAATGAGTACTTGGGCTAAATAATTCCACCATTTTTTTTGACGGAAAGCATAGAAGGTCAGAACCGTCAGGACTCCAAAGCCATAATAGTCAACAAAGGTGATCGTTCCTATGATCCATCCCAAAAAGACGATCAAAATGATCAATATAATTTTTACCGCGATATTCCTGCTGCTTATCTTTATTTTATCAATGCCAATCATGCATATGATCGCGATCAGGAACGTCCATAATACATTTTGATGATACGGATATAACCATCCTCCCCCTGACATAAGGTTAAATGGGATTTCAGAGATTAAAGCAAAAGCAAGCAACCTGCCCATATATTTTTTAATGTTTCGGGTACGGAAATATCCTTCCGCGATCATAAAAGCAAAGATCGGGAAAGCCAATCTTCCAACATTTGTCATCCAATGTTGGCCCGTCAAAATGGTTGCCCATAAATGGTCTAACAGCATGAACGCCATAGCAAGAACATGCAGGCCAAAAGAAGTGATTCCGATTTTTTTCTTTCCCAAATTGATCAATTTCTTTCATTCCTCTTTCACGCGTTATCATTTGAATACAGCGGCACGAAAGCAAGTCGATTTTTGTTCCCCTGCTGTCTATAGACTCACTTCTGCTAGAGTCTACCACGGCAAAAGAATAATTTCAACAGAATTAGACGAACAAACCGGACCGGAGGTGCTCCCGCAACCGGACAGCTCCCCTGGTCCCGGCCTGGGGCGGGGCAGTTTCATCGGTACTTTGTTCCAATGCTGCCCCGCACGCATCCGGACGGCAGAGGCGGAGGATCAAACCGGCGGCCGGAGAATAGATTGGCAAGGAGAAGCAAGGGTGCTCCCCACAGCGGAGGGCACCCTGCGTTTTTTGTTGTGGGGTATATTTATGTGAGGAATTGCCGGATTTTGTGAATTCAACGTGGATTTTCTGGAAAGTACGGAAGCGCGGACACAGGTTCCCACAGGCATGCGAACCGTCATCGCACACCGGGGGCACGATCAGACCGGGGAATATTTGCGGCACAATGTTGGGCTCGCCTACACCCGGCTTTCCATCCGGGATCAGGCCGGCGGCGTCCAGCCCATGGTGCGCCGTCAGGGGGGATGGGAGTTCGGGATCGTCTGCAACGGGGAGAATTACAACGCGAAGGAGCTGAAATAGGACTTGCTCCGCTGCGGGTATCACTTTGAGACCACCTGTGATACCGAGGTGATCCTCTGCGGATACATGGAGTACGGTATGGAGATGGCCAAGAAGCTCAACGGGATCTTTGCCGTCTGGGACGGGCGGCGGGACGCGCTGTTCCTCTGCCGGGACCGGCTGGGGAACAAGCTGCTGTTTTACGCGGTGGAGGGGAGTACCCTTGCGTTCGGCTCAGAGCCCAAGGCCCTGTTTGCTCATCCGGGATCGCCCCTTTGTGGACTAGGTGCTCTCTCTATCCCCGCACCATACCTATCTGGGGTGCGACGAAGTCGCTCTGCCCATCTGCTGGCGGACGCGGTGCGGATGAAGGACCTTCCGGGGATGACCGATGTGAACGCATCCCTGCTCTATTTCTGTGGCCTGTTGGAGTGGCACAACAGGGTGGCCCTGACCGGCGAGTGCGCCGACGAGATCTTCGGCGGCTACCACTGGTTCTATCGGGAGGACCTACTGCACGCCGATGGTTTCCCAATGGAAATGTTTCAGAGAGTCTGTTCTTTGTATAGCGATGTAAGAATTGATATGCGTATTTTTTAGAAAAAACTTGTACACATTCTGAAGCAAAGGTATAATTTCTGAAACTCAAAATGGTACAGCGCTCCCCCAACGGTGTGCTACCCCATGCTCTGAGACCTAGCCAAAGCGCTCCTGCTGACCACATGTAAGGCCACAGACAGCGCTGAAACACATGGAAACAGCGGGAGTAAGAACACTAAAAAGCAACTGATTTGAAACGAAAATGACTATAATCCACTATAAATGCCAATAAAAATGCCGAAAACCTCTTTGGGAACAGAAAGCCGGGGGTTCAAGTCTCCCCCTCCAGCCACCCCCTCTGAAATTAACAATTTCGGAGGGGGATTTCTTTGATATGGCAATGCAAATTATGGGCATTTTAGCCCGCGGGAGGGATAATCAGATGGATCTAAATGTTTTGTATAGAAAATTGATGTATTAAGCGTTAATCCGAAATCCAGATGACATAACAATAAAAGATACGCCTTATGTTTGAATTTATCAATTTCACATGAAGAATAGAATTCCACAATATCAAAAGGAGTCAGAAGCACATGGTTCCCGGCTCTTTCCCTGTTTCCATTCGTTTGGCGTTGCTCCTGCTAAACTGGTCATCATGGCATTTTCCCCATTGCTGTGTTATAATGCCTGTAACAAGTTGGAAAGGGAGGTGCTGGCCATGGCCATTGAGAACGGCGAGTGGATCATGCGGGGTTTGGATTGGGATAACCCATACCGCATCCGCAGCTGGCAGGAACTGATCCACTGGGTCGACGAGATTGGGTTTCTGCCTCTTTTCAAAAATGAGATCGATGGCTTTTCTGCTGAGGAGCACACCTCTGCCCTTTATTGGTGGAGCGGTGACCTGGAGCAGGACCCTTGGGAGTGGCGGCAGCTCATTGCCCGCAGCGGACGGGTGGCCTATGGCAAGTTCTTTGGCAAAAAAGCGGGGTTCATCTCCAAAGCGTGGTTTCCCCACTTCGCCAACTGGCGGCGGGATGGCTATGATTTTGACAGTCGCTGGGATGAGGAACTGGCTAGCATACGCCAGAAACGCATCATGGATCAATTCACCGTCAAGGGCGAGCTGTACTCCTTCGAGCTCAAGTGCCTGGCCGGGTTCGGTAAGAAGGGACAAAAGAACTTCGAGGGGACGGTCACCGACCTCCAGATGGGAGGCTACCTGCTCATCCGGGACTTTCGGCAGCGCCTGAACAAAAAGGGGCAGCCCTATGGTTGGCCCATCTCCGTCTATGCGACCCCGGAGACCTTGTGGGGCTATGAACATATCTCCTCCGCCTATTCCACGGAGCCGGCTCATTCCAAGGAACTGGTTTATCAGCAGGTGCGGAAAAACTTTCCGGCGGCCACAGAGGCCGCGCTCCAAGCGGTGCTGGGATGGGGCAAATAGGGGGGCTTATGATGCGGATCTTGATGCTGGGCAACAGCTTTACGTTCGCCAACAATATGCCCCAGACATTGGCTGAGCTGACCGGTGCGGAAGTGGTCCACCACACCCGGGGCGGGGCACGGCTGTCGGAACAGCTGAACCCAGGTACCAAACTGGGAGCCCGGACCCAGGCGGCACTGTCCAATGCGCACTGGGATTATGTGGTGCTCCAGGAAATGAGCCACGGGCCCATCACATCTCCCAAGCGATTCTTTTCCAGTGTGGGGCAGCTTTGCAAGCAAATTCGGGAACACAGTGCCGTCCCGGTTCTCTACGCCACCTGGGCTTACCGGAAAGGCGGGGCAAAGCTGACGGCCAAAGGCTGGAATTACGATGAGATGGCCCGCAAACTGTTTGATGCCTACCACCAGGCTGCTCAGGAGAATCACGCCCTCATTGCCGACGTGGGCCAACGGTTTTATGAGCTGTCTGATACCCAAGATCTGTACGCCGACGATGGCGTCCACCCCAATGAAGTGGGTTCCCGCATTGCGGCGGAGACGATTGCAACAGTCATTCAGGAATATAAGGAGAAACAACCATGATTCGAGACATCTGCAAGGACGAGGCGTTTTTGGCCCAGAAAGCGGAGCCTGCCACACCCGATGACATCCAGATTGCCGCCGACCTGCTGGAGACATTGGAGCACCACAAGGACGGCTGTGTAGGCATGGCTGCCAACATGATCAGCGTCAACAAGCGGATCATTGCCTTCGACAACGAGGGTACCTACATGGTCATGTTCAACCCGGAAATCGTCAAGAAGTCCGGGCCCTATGACGCGGAAGAGGGCTGCCTTTCCCTTACTGGGATTCGCCCGGCCAAGCGGTGGAAGTCTATCAAGGTGCGTTGGCAGAATGAGAAGTTCCAGGAGCGTTTCAAAACTTTCACAGGATGGACGGCCCAGATCATCCAGCACGAAATCGACCACTGTGAGGGCATGATCATATGAAAAAGTGTAAGATCACCGTTGTGCGCATCACCCGGTATGAGGACCTGATGGCCCAATATGAGAATCCGATCTCCCACGCCTGCGACATGGAGGTGGGGAAAGTCTTCATCGCCAACGGCTGGGCCAAACCGGAGGGCTTTTGCCAGAGTGCCTGGGACACGCTTTCGCCCTTTGTGCTGGCCTTGAGCCACGGTGGGGAGAACTTCTACGATGGCTGGATGAAAAACCCCAGATCTGCCATGCTCTCCTGCAACGATGGTTTCCGGCCAGTGAGCTTTCTGGTGGAGACCCTGGACGAGGATGCAGACTGAGGAGGAAACACCATGTTTGAAAACAAAATTGCGGTGGTCACCGGCGGCGCCAAGGGCATCGGCAAGGCCATCACGGAAGAGTTCCGAAAAGCTGGGGCAAAGGTGTGCATCATCGATTTACTTCCCAACGATTACTATGTGGGTGATCTGGCTGACCAGACTGTTCTGGAGGACTTTGCCCGCAAGGTGATTACCGACTACGGCCATGTGGACTATCTCATCAATAATGCCCTGACCCTGATGAAGGGCATCGACGAGTGTACCTATGAGGAGTTCAATTACGCCTTGCGGGTGGGGGTCACCGCACCTTTTTATCTCACCAAGCTGTTCGCCCTGCACTTCGCCCCTGGGGCGGCCATCGTAAACATCTCCTCCTCCCGGGACCGGATGAGCCAGCCCCAGACGGAGAGCTACACGGCGGCCAAAGGCGGAATCTCTGCTTTGACCCACGCTCTGGCAGTGAGCCTGGCTGGCCGGGTACGGGTGAACTCCATCTCTCCTGGCTGGATCGACACTGACTACACCGTCTACAAGGGCCCCGATGCCTACCAGCAGCCCGCCGGACGGGTGGGCAATCCCCTGGACATCGCCAATATGGTGCTCTATCTCTGCTCCGATAAGGCGGGTTTCATCACGGGGGAGAATATCTGCATTGACGGCGGCATGACCCGTCAGATGATCTACCATAACGACTTCGGCTGGACTTTGCAGAGAGACGAGAGGGAATGAGAAGTGCCATCCGCTGTTACTCCCGCCGTCATGGCAACACCCTGAAAGCCCAGTAGGCTATGGCCGGAGCAGGAGAGGCAGACCTCATCGATGGGACTAACCGCCAGACCATCCGGCTGTAAGGGGTATGACACCTTCAGCCCCTTCAAGCTGGCGGGCGGTATTGCCAAGAGCTGCCCGGACGCCCGGGATTTAGAGAATGTCCAAACCTTCTTCCGGAAAATGAAAGATTGCTTGAGATGAAAAACCAACCTATGGGTCCGCCCTCCGGCGGGCCCTTTTTGCGCAGAATCTGGAAATTTTTCTCCGGCTGAAAAATTTGTATGCTCTGATTCGTGTGATAGGAGAAGGGAGTGAGGTCGTTTGTGTTCATCTGGTACCGATGAGACGATCCACCGCTTGGTGGAAACGTACAGCCCCATGCTGCTGCGGC
>FR890955.1:12926-34053 GCA_000436875.1 Oscillibacter sp. CAG:155
CACGTTTCGGGACGCAGAGCATGAGAAAGCGTGGCTGATCCGCACTACCCTTCACCGGGCCTGCGACATCCGGAAATCCGCGGCCCAGCGGAATCTCCCTCTGGAGGAGGCTGTTCTGGCAGCTGCACCGGAGGCGGAGGAGGGGAACCTTCTGGCCGCGGTCCGCGCCCTGCCGGACAAGTACGGCGCGGTGATCCATCTCTATTACTATGAGGGATATTCCATTCAGGAAATTGCAAACCTGCTGGGAGTGCCTGTCCCAACGGTAGGCACTCGCCTGGCCCGCGGCCGAGAGCGGCTGCGGCAGTTGCTGAAGGAGGGGAGAGCATGAGAGAACCCATCAGCCCGGAGGAATACCGGCGTGCCTTTGATGCGATTCCCTTTTCCGATGATTTTCAGGCACGGACCACAGCACTGCTGCAGGACCGCCTCCGGAATATGGAAGAGGAGAAATCCCAAATGACGATTCGAAAAAGCCGCAAATGGCTTCTGGCTGCCGCAGTCGCGGTGGCATTGCTGGTGCTGTCCGTATCTGCTGCAATGCTGTGGATGTCTCCCGCCCAGGTGGCAGAAGAAATGAATGACCCCCTGTTGGCGCAGGCCTTTGCAGGGGAGGACGCGGTGCTTCTCAATGAGAGTGCTCAGGCAGGGGAGTACACCGTTACCTTGGACGGACTGGTCTCCGGGGCTGGAATTTCCAACTGGTGCAGCGACGTGGAGGAGAGCCGTACCTACGCGGTGGTGTCCGTTACCAGGACGGACGGAACGCCCCTGACAGAGGATAACTATGAGGTACAGGCCAGCAGAACCTTTACCATCACACCGCTGGTGGAGGGATATCCTCCCCAATCGGTGAATATCTTCTCCCTGGACGGAAGCTGCGCATCTTTTCTGCAGGATGGAAGAGCCTACTACGTGATGGACACGAAGGATGTCCAGATGTTTGCTGACCACACAGTGTATCTGGCGGTGTACCAGGGCTTTGTGCCCTCCTACAAGGAGTTCTCTGTGGCGGAGGACGGCACGACTACCATGCGGGAAGACGTGGTGGGCTGCATGTTCACCCTGCCTCTGGACCCGGCGCTGGCGGACCCGGAGGCCGTACAGGCCTTTTTTGAGGAGAAAGGCTTGCCCACGGAGCCTTTGACCGACGAGGAATTGGAGGCTCTGAAGCAGGAAACCCCGGATGTCACTGCCACAGAGTCCCTGGATGGTGTTGATCTGGTGGAGGTGCCGGGCCACGGCATGGTCACCGTTATGCAGGCTCAGGCCGCTGCCGAATATGAGGCCTATATGGAACGAGAATCGGCGCGGCTGGCGGAAGAGGTGGAAAGCGGAAACCCTTCAGAGACAGACTATGAGCAGGCCCTCCGGGAGATGGAAGAGTCCCTGGCAGGGCTCTGGGATGGCAGTCTTTCTCCGGACTGGCAGGCCAATCCGGATGATACTGAGATTCTCAGGACAAAGCCCGCCGGTGCGGTACCGGCAGCGGAATGAAGTACATGCTGCAAAGCGGAGGAGCGGCCCTGTACCCTGCGGTTGTTGAAAGACCGGAAAATTCTGTATGAGGCGAAGGGTATCCTGTACCAATGAGATCCATGTTTTCTAAAATTTCCACCCTGCTTTGAAAAGCGCTTCAGCCTGGCAAAAGGGCTTTTCAATCAGGTGAGGCCGCCAGAGCGAAAAGCTCAGGCGGCCTCTTTTTCAGTTGGCCCAACGGGGCACGGCGTCTCACAAAAACGGGTACTGCCTGCGGCAGCCGCTTTTGCTGCCCGGCCGGATTTCAGCAGACCAATCTAATCGTATCAGCCCAGAGCGGGGGACCACGGACAGGCGGGACAGTTCCTGGATCGAATACTCCACCTTTATCCTGCCTTGCCGACCGTGGAGCAGTTAGCGAAGCGTCACAGCCAAGAAAAAATAAATTTCTTCCGGCAGGCGTTTAAATCTGATATACTGGGGGCAACGCAAATGGGAAGGAAGACACATCCTATGAAGATCGCGATTCTCTCCGACACCCATGGCCTGCTGCGGCCGGAGGTGGCGGAGCATCTGAAAACCGCCGACGTCATTCTCCACGGCGGGGATATCAATCGACAAGCAATTGTGGACGAGCTGCGACAGTATGCTCCGCTCTACGTTGTCCGGGGCAACAACGACAAGGAGTGGGCGGAGACGATTCCCCACGACCTCACTGTTACCCTGGACGGCGTGACCTTTACCATGGTCCACAACAGGAAAGAGGTCCCGGCGGATCTCTCCGGGGTGGATGTGGTGGTGTTCGGACACTCCCATAAATATATGCAGCAGGAGAAGGATGGTCGCCTCTGGCTCAATCCAGGCTCCTGCGGCCCCCGGCGATTCCATCAGGAGATCACCATGATGATGGCAGAGGTGGAGAATGGGAAGATCCGGGTGGAGAAAATCACCATTCCCCACGACGCGAAGTGATAGAGCTGGGATTGATGTTTCACCTTCAGCGCTTTTTGAACGTGAAGACGCCGGCCTGCGGCGCCGGCGTTTCCTTGGCAAGAGACGATCAATCCCAGTGGCTGTAGTTGCCAGATCCGCCCTGATTGCTCTCCAGGCCAGTCACTCTTCCAAAGGCGTTGATCTCCACCTCGTACCGGGTGTCACCATTCATAATGTCAAAGCTGTACTCGTTCCAGAGCCCCTCCTGGTCAATCTCTTGGCCCACAACCTCTCCGCCGCCCGCAGCGGCCAGAGCGGTTTCACGGGCTTCCGCTACGTCAACCCGCAGCGCCAGGGAACCGATCAGCGCAGCCACCAGCACCACCACAACTACAATCCCGGCAATCACCAGGGCGCGAACTTTTCCACTCAGATTTTTCAGCATGGTAATGTCCCTCCATTTTGAATTGTTTTGAATCCTTCTTGTTTAAGTAACGTACCAAACGGCCCGTTTATTGCAGGGGCGGAGGAAAATTTTCCGGTCGGAGGGAAAAATTGAAGATTTACCTGTGCCCATGCAGCTCATGCATTTTTGAAGAACTGGGAATCGGAGGAGCGGCGTGCCGCGATATCGAAGGAATGAAAGACTTAAAAATATGAAGACTGAACGATTTCAAATTGATACGATTCCCGCAGTTTTATATGGGGAGCCTGCTGAGCGGGGCTATTTGTTTCTCCACGGTCAGATGGGCCGCAAGGAGGAGGCAGAGGCCTTTGCCCAAGTGGCTTGTCCTAAGGGCTATCAAGTGCTGGTCATCGACCTGCCCGCTCATGGAGAGCGGCAAAACCGGGAGGAGGAACTGCTTCCCTGGACGGCGGTGCCGGATATCCGGGCGGCGCTGGACTGGGCCAGCCACCACTGGAAAACGGTCTTGCTCCGGGCAAACAGCATCGGAGCTTATTTCGCCATGCTGGCTTTTGACGCGCCAAGCCGGGCGCTGCTGGTCTCTCCCATTCTGGATATGGAGAACCTGATCTTGACCATGATGGGCTGGGCCGGCGTGACAGAGGAACAGCTGCAGGAGCAGGGCGAGATCGTGGCTTCTTTCGGCCAGACACTGTCCTGGAAATACCTGTGCTGGGTGCGGGAACATCCGGTTTACAACTGGACCTGCCCCATCCGTATTCTTTACGGCAGCCGGGATAATATGACTTCCCGCCGGACGATTGACGGATTTGTCCGGCAGCACGATGCGAAGCTCACCGTGATGGAAGGCGGGGAACACTGGTTCCACACGCCAGGGCAGTTAGCTGCACTGCGGGAATGGGAGGAGATAGAGACATGAGCGCAGAAGAATGCTTGATCTGCAAGGCACCGCTGGAATACCTGACACAGAACCAGACAATGGAGTGTGCCATCTGCCATAAGAGGGAACCCAGCAAGACCCGCTGTGTAAATGGGCACTATGTCTGCAGCAACTGTCACACTCAGGGAATGGACCGTATCTTCGGCCTGTGCCTTGCCGAAACCTCCACAGACCCTGTCGCCATCGTCCGCCGGATGATGGACATGCCCTTCTGTCACATGCACGGTCCGGAGCACCATGTGATGGTGGGCGCGGCCCTTCTCACCGCCTACAAGAACGCGGGGGGTCAACTGGACCTGGAGCAGGCCCTCCGGGAGATGTACAGCCGGGGCAGGGAAGTCCCCGGCGGAGCCTGTGGATTCTGGGGCGCCTGCGGAGCGGGAATCAGTGCGGGGCAGTTCCTGGCCATCGTCACAGAGTCCACGCCTCTGGCTGTGGAGCCCTGGGGACTGAGCAATCAGATGACCGCCCGGGCACTGGAGAGCATCGGCAAGGCGGGCGGGCCCCGATGCTGCAAGCGGGACTCTTTCCTGGCTATCCTGGCCGCCGTCGACTTTACCCGGGAGCACCTGGGGGTGGAGATGAAACGGACCGTTCCCGTCTGCTCTTACAGTCCCCGGAATAACCAGTGCATCGGCAAGCACTGTCCCTTCTCGGCGGCGGGCCGCAAAAAGCCCAAAGTGGCCTTCCTCTGCGTCCACAATTCCTGCCGCAGCCAGATGGCGGAGGCTCTGGGGAAAAAGCTGGCTGGCGATGTGTTTGAGAGCTTTTCCGCCGGAACGGAACCCGGCACCCAGATCAACCCCGACGTGGTGCGCTTGATGAAGCAGGTTTACGGCATCGACATGGAGCTGACCCAGCACAACAAGCCCTTATCGGATCTGCCTGCCGTGGATATCGTGGTCACCATGGGCTGCAATGTCCAGTGCCCCACTCTGCCCTGTTCCCACCGGGAGGACTGGGGGCTGGACGACCCCAGCGGCAAGGAGGACGGCGTTTTTCTCACCGTCATGGCCCAGATCGAGGAAAAGGTCCTGGATCTGAAGCGCCGCATCCAGACGGGAGAACTAGAATAACCCTGAAATAGAGATTGCCCGGAGCTTCTGATGGTTCAGAAACTCCGGGCAGTTTTTGATCGTACAGGGGCACTTAGAAGGTAACAGTACGGCTGGGCTCGGTGAAGGAGGAGAAGGTGGCGGTGGCCTCCGTCAGAGCAAATACCATGGTGTTGCCGTCACCGGGCGTGTAGGCGGAGCGGAGATTGGGGTATTCACCCAGCATATGCTCCTGAGCGGCGACGTCAGGCACCTCGACCGCTTTGGCCGTTACCCGCAGCCAGTGGCTGCCGTCAAAAGCACAGATCTCTACTTTGGGATTTGTCAGCATCTGCTGTGCCACGTCTTTCTTCCGACCGGTCTGGATGGTGAGCTGGCCGTTATACATGTCAATGGTGCCGAAGGGGCGCACCCGAGGCTGATCGGTTTCCATTGTGGCCAGATAATAGGTACCGCAGGATTTCAGAAACTTGTAAACTTCTTCCATGGGATATCCCTCCTTGTTTTTCTCCATTTTATACCCCGAGTCCAGCAGCGTCAAGATTCCGCGGGAGAGCGGCAAAGCGCAATCAAACAGCCGCCGGCCGGAGGATGGAGCCGCGTTTGAGAACACGCTGACCTGTGTCACCTGGATGTATGAGCGGATGGACTACAGCTGCAAGCACTATCCTGGCTTTTTCTCCCTGCACTCCCTTGGATTTATGGGGGAGGACAAGGCAGACGGGCGGCGGAAGATGCACAGGACCTGGCAGCACATTCTGGATGAACTGTGCGCCGTTTTGAAACGGGACACCAGGATTCGTGCGGACGCCTTTACCAAGGAATTTACAGCGGAGAAATTTGCGGAGGCCCTGTTTTCCCTGATGCTGTCCGCCTTTTTGCGGCAGGATTACGACCCTTCCGCTGTGCTGGAGATCGTCCGCAGAACACTTTATTGAAGTCCTGCGAAACGAATATTCGATATAACTTTGCGTGTAAAGGAGAAAAACGATGCAGGCAATCATGGAGACATTGTTTGATGCGGTCTATCTGATCTCGGTCATCACCCTCGGAATCCTGATGATCCGGGGCAGCAGGGGCAACGGCCAATTCCGCCTCTTCGGTGTCATGGCGGTGGTGCTGTGGGCAGATGTGATGCCAATGATCGGCATGCTGATGATCCCCAAGACCTGCGCCTATATGTGGACGGTGCTGATCGGATATTTCGCCATGAAGCGGGAATGCAGATAAAAGGGGAGATCCTATGAAGCGCTACATGAATACTGCTGGGCAGATGCCGTTCCGTTTGGCTTCTGTACAATGAAAGAATTATTCAATTACTGAAGATAGACAAAGTGCCTATGGTAGGGACGGCATATGTGTATAAGAAGCATACCTGCATAGCGGATCATATCACTGTTGGCGACGCGGAGACAGCCCATCAGATGACGCTTTATGAGGCAGCCTCCCGAAAAGTTCAAAGTGAGTTGCAACATCTGGAGGGCGAAACAGACGAACAGGCGGAGATCCTGCAAACCCACATTTCTTTTCTGACAGATGAAGAACTGGCTGAAGAGATCCGAACGGAGATCCTCAAAAACAGCAAGTGTGCACAGTGGGCGGTAGAGTCCGTGTATGGACAGGTTATTGAAACGCTGGAGGCTTCATCAGATCCGGTGTTCAAGGAGCGAATTGCAGACATTACCGATGTCCGAAACCAGCTGCTCATGGAACTGCGAGGAGAGAGCAGCACGGGGCTGGAGGCTCTTTCACGACCGGTGATTTTAGTAGCCGAGGAACTTTTGCCTTCCGATACGATTGCCATGGACCCGTCTAAGATCCTTGGGATTGTTACTGAGCGGGGTGGAGTTACAGCTCATATGGCGGTCATTGCCAAAAGCATGGCAATTCCGGCAGTAGCGGGCATTCCCCGAATCGCTGATGCTGTCGCCCCCGGAACAGAACTGGTGTTGGACGGTCAGACGGGAATCGTATACAGCGAACCGGACCCGGCGATTCTGGACGAATATGAGAAAAAAATTCAAAAATATTCCCGAAAGCGCCAGATAGAAAAGGAATATTTGGCGAAGCCAGCCTGTACATCAGATGGTGTACGGATCGAAACAAAGGTAAATCTTGGTTCAACAGATGAACGGGAGCTTGCCGCGGCGGCCTGTTCGGATGGTGTGGGATTGTTCCGCAGTGAGTTCCTCTATATGAACACCGACCATCTCCCCACGGAGGAGGAGCAGTTTACGGCCTATAAAGCGGCGCTGGAGGCCCTGGCACCTCGGCCGGTTACGCTGCGTACGATGGATATCGGCGCAGACAAGCAACTGCCGTATTTGTCTTTGCCCCACGAGGAGAATCCGGCTCTGGGGATGCGGGCGCTGCGGCTGTGCTTTGAAAAGCGGGAGGTGTTCCGTACCCAACTTCGGGCTGCCTGTCGTGCCGCGGTATATGGGAATCTTCAGGTGATGTTCCCTATGGTTTCCAGTGTGACCGATGTGATCCGGGCCCGCCAGGTTCTTGCGGAGGTGGCGAGAGAGCTGAGTGATGAAGGGCTTCCCTTCCGGGCGGATTTCCCGGTGGGCGTTATGGTGGAGGTCCCATCCCTTGCGCTGATGGCCCATCAGATTGCCGGGCAGGTGGATTTTGCCAGCATTGGCACCAATGACCTGATCCAATACTTATTGGCAGCGGACCGGGACAACCCGGAGATGGCGGCGTATTACCAGAGTTTCCATCCGGCAGTTTTCCGGGCGATCCATATGATCATAGGAGGATTTTCCGCCCAAGGAAAGCCAGTGTCTGTGTGCGGCGAGCTGGGAAGTGATCCCCAGAGTGTTCCCATTCTCTTGGGTCTGGGCCTGCGGACGCTGAGCGTATCGCCAGCTAGACTGGGAGAGATCAAATACCGCATTGCCGGCATGGGGATGGCACAGATGGAGCAGATGGCTCAGGCCGTACTGGCTATGAGCAGCCAGGAAGAGGTGACTGCTTATCTGGAGCAGAATTTGTCTCCGTCAGATACCGACTAATTGAGGACAGGGGGAGCGTGTCAATGTATAAGGTGATTGTATTTACTCACGGTGAACTAGGCAAGGGACTTCTCAATTCAGCCCGGATGGTGAGCGGACCGGTGGATGACGTGGAAAGTTTCAGCATTCTGCCGGGGATTGACACCGATGCGGTGCTGGCGGAGGTAGAGGCGAGTGTCCACAAATCGGAAGAGGCCGGTGTCCCGGTGCTGCTGTTTACGGACCTGTTTTTTGGAACACCATTCAATCTGCTGGTGGATCTCAGCCAACGGGCGAAGTTTTCGCATATCACAGGTGTGAATCTTCCCATGTTGATCGAAGCCCTGTCCTACCGCCGGGAGGCGGATACCGACCTGCGGAGTCTCATTCCCGGCTTCCTGGAGGTAGGAAAAAGTGGAATCGTAAATTGCAGTGAGCTGGCGCAAGTGTGAAGGAGGAACCTTATGAAGAACATTTTGGTGACGAGAATTGACGATCGCCTGATTCATGGTCAGGTCATGACGGCATGGGTTAAGAGCTATCCGATCAACCATATTTTGATTGTAGATGATGAACTGTCCAAAAATCAGTTTATGCTGAGCGTCTATAAATCTGCCATGCCGGCTGGAATCGAGGTGAGTATCACTGATAGGGCTAATGGCGTGGCGCTGCTGAAGCAGGACCCGCTGCCTGGTGAAAACTATCTCATTCTGGTAAAGGTCCCGGAGGTGGTTGCCTATCTCCTGGACAATGGAATCCCGCTGACCAAACTGGTGGTGGGCGGCATGGGGGCAAAGCCCGGCCGCAAGACGCTGATCCGCAACGTGTCCGCCAATGATGAGGAGCGGGCTTGCCTCAAAGCCCTGGAGGGGCGGGGCGTCCATACCGTTTATCAGCTGGTTCCGGCAGACAAAGAGATTCCGTTGGCGGGAAGTCTCTGAGCTGTATGAGAAGAGAATGAGAGAGGTGATTTGATGGATGTATTGAAATCCTTTGACCGAGAAGAATTTGAATGCCATATTGACAAGCTGCAAAAAAGCATGGCGGAGGATAACCTGGATCTGCTGATCCTGTCCAGCAGCGGCAGCATTTTTTATGGCTCCGGGTATCGTTCCTGGTACCTTTCCAGTTTGTTCCGGCCGGTATTTGTGTTGGTGCCGCGGGAGGGAGAGCCGGGTATCGTGCTGCGGTATCTGGAAAAAAGCACCGTGCAAAACTGCAGTTGGATCTCACAAATTTACTGTGCCGGCACGGCATCCAGAAATTACGGAAAGCTGGATTGCACCGGCCATGTGGACGGTGTTATGAAATTTGTGAAAGAGCTTCCCTTTACGGTCAGGCGTGCCGGCTATGAGGGCGGACATGGCTTGAGCTTCCAGTGGCCCTTGGAGGTGCTGAACGAGCTGCGCGACGCCATGAGAGATGTGGAGTTCGTGGATGGATCTCTCGCAATCATGCGGGCGCGGATGTGCAAGACTTCCTGGGAGATCGACCGTATCCGGACAGCGGGGTATATCACTGAGCGGGCAATTGTGGATAGTTTCCGGGACATCCGGCCTGGGTATACCACGGAGAAGGATCTGGCTGCCGGGATTGCGTCCCGGATGTGCGCTGCGGGGATTGACCAGATCTCCTACCTGACGGTGAACAGCGGAGCAAAGAAACTCTCCACCTTCAACAGCTATGCCACGTCCCGCGTGATTGAATCCAAGGACCTGGTCCTGGTGGATATCAGCGGTCATATTGACGGATATGCCTCCGATCTGACCCGCACGTTCTACGCAGGCCGCACTCTGCCGGCAGAGTACCGGGAGATGGCGGATCTGGCAAAGGGCTGCCTGGAGAAAGGCATCGGCGCGATGAAGCCGGGAATGTCGGTGGGAGAACTCAATCAGGTCATTGAGGACTATCTTCTGACCAGCAAATATGCGCCTTATGTTGTCCACTCCAGCGGACACTCCATTGGCCTCAACGTGGTGGAATACCCCAATCTGGAAGCCGGCGGGACAGAGCTCCTTCGGCCTGGCATGGTCTTTGCCCTGGAAAACGGAATCTATCCCTATGACAAGAGCAAGGGCGCTGAATCGATCTATTTGTCCTTCCGATTGGAGGATCAGGCAATGATGGGCGAGAAGCACGGCGAGTGGCTCTCCGGGCCGGGCCGGGCAATCTACACTCTGGCAGATTTTACTTAAGCAAACTGCAGAGTATGGCGTGAATCAGGTGGTCAAGACATATGAAAGAGAGGGTGTATTATGTTCATACTTCGTGCGTTCCTTTTGGCAATTACGGCAAACCTGGCGTGCGGTCGTGTATGGAGCCCCATTACCTGGCCGTTCTGCTACCCACTGATCAATGGTACCGTTGTCGGTCTCATTTTGGGTGACCCGCTTACTGGCCTTTTGGCCGGCGCAACGATCAATCTGGCGTACATTGGCTGGATTTCCGCTGGTGGAACCATGCCATCCAATATCGGTATTGCCGGTGTTTACGGTACGGCAATTACGATCCTGGCCTCTGCGGACCCCAGTCTGGCCATTACGTTCTCCATTCCCATTGGATTGCTGGGGGTTCTGCTGTTCCAGCTGCAGATGACGGTCAACTCCATTTGGGTCCATCGGCTGGACATGAATGCTGAGCGTGCCGAGCTGGATAAAGTCTGGATCAATGCGGCGCTGCTGCCTCAGCTGACAAGCCTTCTCATCAACGGGATCCCAGCCTTCATTCTGCTGTCCATCGGCGGTACTGCCTTCAGCAATATGATGCAGAAAATCCCGGAGTCCATCATCAATGCGCTGACGGTCACCAGTGGGCTTCTTCCGGCTCTGGGCGTTGCCATGCTGCTCAACTACTTGGGAAAGAAGTATTTGCTGCCCTACTTCTTCATTGGTTTCTTTGCATCTACATACTTTGGCCTGAGCCTCACGGCCCTGTCTATTTTCGGCGCATGCATTGCTGTGCTGTCCTATTTTAGCAAGAAGCAGGGAGAGGGAGAGCAGGCTGCGGAGACAGCTGCTGCAGAAGAGGATACCATCGAGATGACGAAGCGGCTGACCAAGGGTGACCGCCGCAAGCATTGGCTGATCGGCCTTGGTGCGGAGATTGGCTATAACTATGAGCGTATGCAGGCTTCCGGTAACCTGCTGGCGATGGTCCCTGTGATTCGCCGCCTCTATACCGATCCTGCAGACATCAGTGCAGCCATGAAGCGCTATCTGGTGTTCTTCAATACAGAGCCTTCCTTTATCGGCAATGTGATTCCCGGCATTTGTGCCTCGCTGGAGGAGAAACGCGCCAATGGCGCTGACATTTCTGACGAGATGATCAACGGCCTGCGTACTGGCCTGATGGGGCCTCTGGCCGGTGTCGGCGACAGCTTGGCCGGCGGCATCATCTATCCGATCGGTGTGTCCATCGGCTGCTCCATGGCGCTGAATAACCACAGCTTCTTTGGACCGGTTTTCTTCTTTGTACTGTTTACGGGGATCATGCTGATTTTAGGCCGCTTCCTTTATAATATGGGCTATAAGCAGGGCGGTTCTTCCATCATGCACATCCTGGGCGAAGGAAAATATTCGATCACCAAGCTGACGGATGCATTCAGCATCCTGGGTCTGATGGTCATTGGGGCTATGGGTTCTACCAATGTACTGGTCTACACACCGTTGACCTTCAACATCGGTCAGACGTCCGTCGTGCTGCAGAGCGTCCTGGATGGCTTGATTCCCAACCTGCTGCCTGTGGCGGTTATTTTTGGCGTTGCAGCGCTCCTCAAACGCAAAGTGAATGCCGCACTAGTGGTTCTGATTTTGGTAGCGGTGGCATTTCTCGGTTACTTCCTGGGAATCCTGGGCGTTGCTTGATTTGCTGTATGGAGGTTATGACCACACGATTTCCGATGTTTTGCAGATAAGTACAGGCTGAAAAGAGCGGAATATGGCAGAGATTCTGCCATCCGGCCAGGATGGTAGATGGCAGGTTTTCAGCTGAAAAAATACACAGCCGCGTCGGAGGTACTCTGACGCGGTTGTGTTTATTTGAAGCAGCGGCGCCGGCTCCTATGCAGATGCGGGAGATCGCGTCTGGATTGGGGGCCCTCCTCATAGATTCAGCCCTTCGAACCAGTTTTTCAGCTCCGCTTCGCTGAGCCGTCCGTTGAGCATCCGTCCGTCCAGAATCCTGGCACCGGAGACGCTGCCACGCAGACCGGACGCCGCCTTGCCCAGTCCACTGCCGCCGGAGGTGGCGAAGAGCACGATGGTCTTACCGGAGAAGTCGTAACTTTCCAGGAAGGTATTGATGATGGTGGGGGCCACATACCACCAGATGGGGAAGCCAAAAAAAATCACATCGTAGTTGGCTACAGGCGCATTGTAATCTGCCAGAGGGGGACGGAAAGAGGGATCCCCCATCTCCAAGCTGCTGCGGGAGTGCTTGTCCATCCAGTTCAGATTAGCGCTGGTATAGGGAACGGCGGGCTTGATCTCATAGGGATCTGTGCCGACGGCCTTTGCCAGAATCTTCGCTGCCTTTGCGGTGGTTCCGCTGGCGGAAAAATAGGCGACCAATGCTTTGTTCATAGAAATCTCCTCCTTTGCCGCTATTGTAAGCTACAGTCTGTAAAATGTAAAATGCTCAATTCAAATCTGCATCCATGCTTCAAAAGCATGGATGGCGGCAGCCCAATATGCGGCAGAGAATGGGGATGGCGATAAAGAACTTTTGGATTTCTTGCTGTTTTCTGCGGAAGTATGTATAATAATGAAGTAACAGCACGCTCAGCCTCACAGGCTGCTGCGGCAGGAGACCCTTATCCGTTTTGTTTTGGCAGTTTCACCATTGACGGAGCCCTATTTTGGAACGTCGGGGAGGTACGCCATGAAAAAAGTCTTATTCCTGGTGTTGCTGTCGGTCTGTCTGAGCTTGTTTGCCGGGTGTGCTCTGCAAAAACAAGAGCCCGCGAAGCTGGACGCCATCCCCTTTGCGGAGGGGCAGTACTATGCTGCGGCCTATCTGGGCTACCAGCAAATCGACGACCTTGATTACTATGTGGAGAAGTACCTGGATTGTGACCAGGTTTCCATCCACTATCTCTCGGATGGCGATTACTACTTGGTGATTCCCAGATATGCCGGGATGGAGCTGTCCCTGTTCCAAAATGATATGATGACCGCACAATCTGCACTGGTCTATGAAGATCCCGACTGTCGGCCCTTTATTGTTCAATGCAATGTCAGTGATATTTTTGCCGATGCCACCATTCGCCTTACCTACGAGGGCGAGACCATGGAGTTTTCTCCGTTTATATCCCTCATGGACGGCTCTGTTGACATCGGGGAGCATGGCCTGGATCTCACAAAGGATACCGGAAGTCAACCGCCGGAAGCATAAGGCGGGAGCCGAAAAGACATGTTTTTGTAAATTTCACAAGGAGGAGCACATAAATGAAACTCTATGAGATGACCTTCAGCCCCACCGGCGGTACCCAAAAGGCTGCCGATCTGCTGACAGAGGCCTTGGACGGTGAGCACACCGCCGTGGATCTGACAGACAGCGGAACGGACTTCTCTGCCGTAACGCTCACCCCGGAGGATGTGGCCGTAATCGCCGTGCCGTCCTACGGCGGACGGGTGCCTGGGCCGGCCACGGAGCGGCTTTTTTCCCTCAAAAACGGGGGCGGCCCGGGGGGGCCGGGCGGGTGGTTGTGGCGCTGCGGTGCTCGTATGTGTATATGGCAACCGGGCCTATGAGGACACCCTGGTGGAACTGGAGGACACTGCCAAGCAGGCGGGCTTTCAGGTTATTGCCGCCGTGGCGGCCATTGCGGAGCACTCCATTGCCCACCGCTATGCTGCCGGACGGCCTGACGCAGAGGATGCAAAACAGCTTCAGGCATTTGCGGGCAAGATCCAGGAAAAACTGTCCTTCGGAAACTGTGCAGAGCCCAAGATCCCCGGAAACCGACCCTATAAAAAGGCTGGCGGTTCCGGCATGGTGCCCAAACCCACCAAGGAGTGCACCAACTGCGGCCTCTGCGCGAAGAAGTGCCCGGTGCAGGCCATTGACCCCAGTGATCCCAAACGCACCGACAAGGATACCTGCATCTCCTGTATGCGGTGTGTTTCCGTCTGTCCCCAGTCAGCCCGGAAGGTCAATTCCGCGTTGTTGGCGGCGGTGGATATGGCGCTGAAAAAGGTGTGCTCAGATCGGAAAGAGGGAGAGCTGTACATCTGACGGAGAATCAAAGGAGCCGGAGACCATGATCGGTCTCCGGCTCCTTCTTTCTCTTTCCATACTTTACGCCGTCTCAGACTTGTGGTTTTGAGCATAGTAGAAGAAATACTGCTGCATGATCCCGGCGGTATCACCATACCGGACAAAGGGGTCCCGGCCCTGATATTCCTGACGGATGATCTTCTTGATCCAGGTATCCACCGGGGCGCAGGCAGTCCGGCCGTAGGCAAACAGCGCCACACAGTTGGCGACCTTTACCCCGACGCCCTTTACATGTTCCAGGGCGGAAATCAATTCATCGTCCGGAAGAGCAGCGATTCCCACCAGGTCCAGGCTGCCCGAGAGGACCTGCTCCACCGCGTCGCAGAGGTAGGGAGCCCGGTATCCGGCTTTGCAGGCTATGTAGTCCTCTGAACGCGCATCCTTCATCTGCAGTGCCGTGGGGAACGTATAAAGCGTTTCAGTAGGGGTCTGGATTCTGGTGCCGTATCGCCGGCTGAGCATCTCCACCACAGAACGGATAGCCGGGATGCTTTTGCGCTGGGAGATGATGAAGGTGATCAGCATTTCCCAGGGGTCCTGGCGCAGAATGCGGATGCCTGCGCCGGACTGGGCCGCCAGATCCAGAAAGGAGTCCTCCGCCGGAATGGCTTTGCGGATCTCCCGGTAATTCCGGCTCAGATCAAAATAGGGACACCAGATGTGTTCCCAGGTGTCCGGATCGCAGCTCACCCGGTAGTGTTCCTCCGAAGTCTTCCGGATATACAGCACCTCACCTCCGGTGATGAATCGATACGTACCTTCCGGCAGCGGAACGACCCGGAAGCACTGGCCGCTGTCGGTGATTTTCTGCAGGTCAAATAGATCGGAAATATGGACTTCCATTTGGGTTCTCCTTTCGGGAATCATCAGATCATGTCTCTTCCTGACAAAGCGCAGTTAGATTTTCGCGGAGCTGCTCCAGAAACAGTTCCATGGCTCTGGAAAAGATCTGAGATTTCTTCCACACCAAATACATCCCCAGCTCCAGCTTGGGTTTCAGAGGCCGGAAACAGAGGTTGCTGCCGGTGGTATTTATCAGCTTGTCCAGAGTAAAGACATAGCCCATTCCTTCGTCCACCATCAGGGAGGCGTTATAAATCAGATTGTAGGTGGCCACGGTGTGGAGCTCTGTCGGTTCCTTTCGAAGCCAGCGGTACAATCCGC
Organism: Oscillibacter sp. CAG:155; assembly: GCA_000436875.1. Lineage (GTDB taxonomy): Bacteria > Bacillota > Clostridia > Oscillospirales > Oscillospiraceae > Oscillibacter. The sequence goes on from FR890955.1 coordinate 28,200, forward strand.
CTTTGTTGTCCGACTGCCGGGAGAGGATCAGGGGCTTGTCCCACAGATCCTGTGGAGAGATCGCCTCTTTCTCCGCCAGAGGGCTGCTGCGCTGCATCAAAACCCCCCAGGTATCTTTCATAGGCAGCTCCATGTAGTGATACTTTCCCTTGTCAATGTCACCCAGAAGAATCCCAAAGTCCAGCAGACCTTTGTCCAGACGTTCACACACGTCCACAGCGTCGCCGCTGACAATGTGAAAGAGAATGCCGGGATAGTACTCTTGAATCTGATGGGCCGTTCTGGCGATCTGCCGTACTCCGTCCGTCTCGCCGGTGCCGATATAAATGTCGCCGCTGACGGTTTCATCGGACTGGGCAAGTTCCTTTTCTGTCCGGCCCACCAGGTCCAGAATCTCCTCCGCCCGCTTTCGCAGCAGCATACCGTCCTCGGTGAGCGTGATCTTCCGGTTGCCCCGGATCATTAGCTGCTTGCCCAGTTCTTCCTCCAGCTCCCGGAGCTGCCGGGAGAGAGTGGGCTGGGTCAGATGCAGGGACTGGGCCGCCGCTGAGATATTCTGTTCCCTTGCTACCGCAAGGAAGTATTGCAGCACTCTCAATTCCATAGGGGATACCTCCTGATGGCTGTATTATATTCTGAATAGATATAGCTTGCAAGCATAACCAGACATTCTTTATAGGTATTTGTTATTGTATTTGGCGGGTGCTAAAATAGGGTTGTCAAAACGAATGAGCAGGAGTGTAAGATGGATTTAGAAGCATTTTTGGAACATCTCAACAGTGGAAAGCCGGTGATTGGCGGCAGTGAGGCGCATTTATTCATGCATGGCGTCAGCCAGGAGGCCCTGGAGATCACGGCGGAAATCAACGGCAGCTACCATGAGCCGGAAGAGCTACGCGTGCTTTTCTCCAAGCTGATCGGCCAGCCGGTGGATGAGAGCTTTGGACTGTTCCCGCCCTTTCACACCGACTGCGGAAAGAACATTCATATCGGTAAACACGTGTTTATCAACATGGGATGCAAATTCCAGGATCAGGGCGGCATTTTTATCGGAGACGGTGCGCTGATCGGCCATAACGTGGTGTTGGCCACACTGAACCACGCCATGTCTCCCAGCCGTCGCGGTACCATGATTCCTGCCCCCATCCACATCGGGAAGAACGTCTGGATCGGTTCCAACGCCACCATCCTGCCCGGCGTGACCATCGGGGACGGCGCCATCGTGGCAGCCGGTGCCGTGGTGACCAGGGATGTCCCGGAAAACACCATTGTGAGCGGCGTACCCGCCAGGGTTATGCGCCGTTTGAGTGAGGAGGAACTGCAATGAGCAAGAAGGTTTTGGTCATCTCCACCAGTCCCCGGAAGGGCGGCAACTCTGACGCCTTAGCGGATGAGTTTGTCCGCGGAGCCCGGGAGGGGGGGAACCGCGTGGCAAAAGTCACGCTGTTCGATAAAACCATAGGGTTCTGCAAGGGGTGCCTTGTCTGTCAGAGCACCCGGCACTGCGTCATCCACGACGACGCGGATGCCATCGCTCAGAATATGCTGACAGCGGACGTCATCGTATTTGCCACCCCCATCTATTACTACGGAATGTGCAGCCAGATGAAAACCATGCTGGACCGGTCCAATCCGTTGTTTTCTGCTGATTATGCCTTCCGGGATATTTATCTGCTTGCCGCCGCGGCGGAGGAGGATGAACACACCGTGGACGGAGCGGTCACCGGTCTCATGGGCTGGATTGACTGCTTTGAAAAGGCCCGCCTGGCCGGAACGGTGTTTGCCGGCGGTGTGACCTCTGTGGGGGAGATCCAGGGCCATCCTGCGCTGAAAAAGGCGTACGAGATGGGCAAGAATGTTTAAGGAGGAAAAAGAAGATGCATTCCAGATATGACGGATACTCTTTCCCCCTGCGGGACACCGTCTCCCGGGAGAAAGTGCATTTCCACAACCGCTACGGCATCGAGCTTTGCGGGGATCTGTACCTACCCAAGGGAGCAGCCGGAAAACTCTCTGCTGTGGCCGTGTCCGGGCCCTTCGGCGCCGTGAAGGAGCAGTGCTCCGGCCTGTATGCCGAGGAACTGGCTTCTCGGGGGGTTGCCGCTTTGGCCTTTGATCCCTCTTTTACCGGAGAGAGCGGCGGCGAGGTGCGGAATGTAGCCTCTCCCGACATCAACACCGAGGACTTCTGCGCTGCGGTGGACTTTCTCTCCACCCGGGACTTTGTGGACCCGGAGAAGGTGGGAATCCTGGGCGTCTGCGGATGGGGCGGCATGGCCCTGAACGCCGCTGCCATGGATACCCGCATCAAGGCTGCTGTTACCTCCACTATGTACGACATGACCCGGGTAAATGCCAAGGGGTATTTTGATGCTGCCGACAGTGCCGACGCCCGGTATGAGACGAAGAAAAACCTCAATGCCCATCGAACGGAGGATTACAAAAACGGAACTTACGCCCGGGCTGGCGGCGTGGTTGACCCGCTGCCGGAGGACGCTCCTTTCTTTGTGAAGGACTACTATGACTACTACAAGACGGAGCGGGGCTATACGGAACGCTCCCTCAACTCCAACGACGGCTGGAATGTAACGTCATCCCTGTCTTTCCTCAACATGCCCATCCTGCGCTACAGCAACGAGATCCGCAGCGCCGTGCTGATGATCCACGGGGACAAGGCCCACTCCTGCTATTTCAGCAAGGATGCTTTTGCCGACATGGTGAAGGACAATCCCTACACCGACAATAAGGAGTTGCTCATCATCCCCGGCGCAGTCCATACGGACCTCTACGACAGGAAGGATATCATTCCATTTGATAAAATTCAGCAGTTCTTCCAGACATATTTGCAGTAAGCGCCGGAGGGGAAAAGACAATGGCGAGAGGCTTGTGCATACTCCTTGTCATTTTTATACTTTTGCCCTGCGGAGCAGGGAAGGTTTTCGCAGAACCTGAACAGATGCAGCTGCAGGAAATACTTGCAGAATCGGAGACGGATTCTGCTGGACAAGAAGTCGAATTCCCTCTTGCGGAAGAGATTGCCGAAACTGTGGGAGGCGAATCGCTGGAATCCGGTCAGGAGGAATCTGCTTTGAAACTCACCGTTGGAGACCATGAACTGCAGGCTGCCTTTGCGGACAACAGCTCCGCCGAGGCGTTCCGGGAACTGCTGGCCCAGGGGCCGCTGACCATTGAGATGGAGGATTACGGCGGCTTTGAGAAGGTAGGCCCTCTTGGTACGACACTGACCCGGAACGATGCGTCCATCACCACACAGCCCGGCGACGTGATCCTCTACCAGGGCAATCAAATCACCATTTACTATGGAACCAACTCCTGGAGCTTTACCAGGCTTGCCAGGATCGATGATCCCTCGGGCCTGCGGGAAAAGCTGGGGGATGGTGAGGTTTCCGTTACGTTTTCGCTTGAATAGGAGGTATTTCAGGTATGGCAGTGAAACAGACGGCGGGCAGAGAGGCACTGGGGGAGTTTGCCCCCAAGTTTGCCCAGCTCAATGACGATGTGCTTTTCGGTGAGGTCTGGAGCCGGGAGGACAAGCTCTCCCTGCGGGACCGTTCTCTGGTCACGGTGGTGGCCCTGATGGCTCAGGGTCTGGTGGACAGTTCCTTCCAGTACCATCTGGCTACCGCCAGAAAAAACGGCATCACCCGGCAGGAGATTGCGGAGATCCTGACCCACGCGGCTTTTTACGCCGGTTGGCCCAAGGCTTGGGCGGCATTCCGCATGGCCAAGGAGGTCTGGGCTGACGAGGACGCCGGTGACGACGGCAAGGCGCAGCACCAGAAGGAGATGGTGTTCCCCATCGGGGCGCCGAACGACGGCTTTGCCCGGTATTTTGTGGGGCAGAGTTATCTGCAGCCTCTCTCCACCAGCCAGGTGGGGGTGTACAATGTAACCTTTGAGCCGGGCTGCCGGAACAACTGGCACATCCACCATGCCGATCAGGGCGGCGGACAGATCCTTCTCTGTGTGGCGGGCCGGGGCTACTATCAGGAGTGGGGCAAAGAGGCCAGGGAGCTGCATCCGGGCGATGTGGTCAACATCCCCACGGGAGTGAAGCACTGGCACGGCGCCGCGGCTGACAGCTGGTTCTCCCATCTGGCCCTGGAAGTGCCGGGGGAGAACTGCTCCAACGAGTGGCTGGAGGCGGTCTCCGACGCAGAGTATGCCAAGTTGGGCTGAACCGCTCACGCCCTCTTTTACAGATCCCATCCACATCACGGGGGAAAACGCCGGTCAGTTTATCTGACAGGCGTTTTTTTCAAATTCATGGGAATGTGCATCTTATCCTTCGGCGTCAGGGCCTGATACAGCGGCATCATAAAAAGGGGAGATGGACAATGGGGACGGTTCGCTGCAATTTCGCCCACAATGACTGAGCCGACCGCGACCTGTTGATCGCTGTTTTCCCTGAGCGGCGATTCAGATGAGTAAGCTGCCGCTTGTAAGGGCACAGCGGATGGGGTACAATCAATATAAAATCAAGCGTTGATTCACGGGAATACAGGAGAAAGGAGTGTTCTGAAATGCCGATGCTAGGTGCTGTCTTGACCCCGCATCCGCCTGTGCTGCTGCCTGAAGTGGGGCAGGGAAGGGAACGTGAAATCGCCGCCACCGGCCAGGCTATGTGTGCTGCGGCGGCGGAGGTGGCCCGCTGGAATCCGGATGTGCTCGTTGTGGCCTCGCCTCACACCATTTTGTACGGGGACTATTTCCAGATTGCCCCCGGCCGCAGTGCGGTGGGCGATATGTCTGCCTTTGGTGCGCCCCAGGTGCGGATTGAAGCGCGGTATGACGCTCCGCTGCGCCAAGAGATCATACGCTGGGCCGGGGATGCGGGCCTGAAAGCTGGAACCCTGGGCCAGCGGGACCCGCAGCTGGACCACGGTGTCCTGATCCCACTCTACTTTCTGCGCAAGGCGGGGGTCGATTGTCCTATCGTGCGGGTGGGGCTGTCCGGATTTTCGCCGCTGGCCCATTACCAGCTGGGCCGGTGCATAGCCGAGGCGGCGGAAACCTTGGGGCGTCGGGCGGTGTTCGTGGCCAGCGGCGACCTCTCCCACAAGCTCAGACCCGACGGCCCCTACGGTTTTGCGCCGGAGGGCCCGGTATTTGATGAGGCTGTGACGGGGGCGATGGCGTCCGGGGATTTTCTGCAGTTCCTTACCATGGACCCGTCGCTTTGTGAGCGGGCGGCGGAGTGCGGTCTGCGCTCGTTTCAGATGATGGCGGGGGCTCTGGATGGACTGGCGGTGGCTCCGAAGCTCATGAGTCATGAGGGAACCTTCGGCGTGGGCTATGCGGTGGCGCTGTTTCCGGTTACAGGTCGGGATGAGAAGCGCCGCTTTGAGGCCGCCTGTGAACAGGCTCAGCATGACCGGCTGGAGGAGCGCCGCACCAGGGAGGATGCCTGGGTGCGGTTGGCCCGGCTGTCGCTGGAGACCTATGTGCGTACCGGCCGGCGGCTGGAATCCCTGCCGGATGATCTGCCGCAGGAACTGACCGGACAGGCGGCGGGGGCTTTTGTCTCGCTGCATGTGGCTGGACGGCTGCGGGGCTGCATCGGCACTATTGTGCCCGCGCAGGAAACCGTTGCACAGGAGATCGTGCAAAACGCTGTGTCGGCCGGTACCCGGGACCCGCGATTCCCGGCTGTGCGGGCCGACGAACTGGACCAGCTGGAATACAGCGTGGATGTTTTGGGACAGCCCGAGCCGGTGGATTCCCCCGATCAGCTGGACCCCGGACAATACGGTGTCATCGTCAGCTGCGGACAGCGGCGGGGGGGGGTGTTGCCGGGACCGGGGGGGGGGGAGGACCCGGGGGGCGCGGCAGA